>CACJIB010000015.1 GCA_902593405.1 uncultured Pelagibacteraceae bacterium
CTTGAAACATTTCTAGAAGCATTTTGTTTTTTTATTATTCCTGTTTTTGCAATTTTCATCAACTCAGAGTTTAATTTTGGTAAAAATTTAAGAGCTTCATCTTTCTTTTTACCATCAATTAAAAGGTTCATTTTCTTAATAGCGTTTCTAAACCTGCTCTTTCTAGCTTTATTTACCGCAGTTTGTTTAGAGATTCTTCTAATTCTCTTAATTGCTGATTTTGTGTTTGCCATCTGCGCAGGGGTATAGCTGGAGAATTTATAGTGGTCAACTAAATATTTAACTATTTTTGACAAGAAACACAAAAAAAAGTCGACCTATTTGATGTTATTTTTTTTTTTATAATACCTTTGCAATTCGTACGCTTACAATCGGCTCCCTCTTGCTGATAAACTTTAAACTCCTTTTGGAAGGTACCTTTGTTACCTGAGATATCTTTAAAATCTCTAATACTTGAACCACCCTTATTAATTGCCTGTTCAAGTATTTTCTTGGATTTTAAAATAACATTTAAACATTCATTTCTATTAAGTCTTTTTGCTTTTTTGAATGGATTTATTTTACTAGCGAAAAGAATTTCACTTGCATAAATATTACCTATTCCAGAAACAAATCTCTGGTCAAGTAAAAAACTTTTTATATCCTTATTTTTATTCTTAAAATAATTAACCACATAATTTAAGTTAAATTTATCACTAAACGGCTCAGGTCCCATTGATTTAAATCTTTTCTCTAAATCTTGATAATTTTTGACTATTTCAAAAAATCCAAAGCGTCTTGGATCATTATAAATTACTTTCAAGCTATCAAATACAAACTCTGCATGGTTATGTTTTTTAGGTAAAAAAGGTGAATGGTAAAAACTAGTGTTTGTAAATTTTAAAGGCTTTTTCTTATCAAGAATATGGATTGTTCCTGACATTCCTAAATGAATTAAACAATAGTTCTCATTTTGAAAATGAATAATCAAATATTTAGAAAATCTACTAACTTCAATTATTTTTTTATTTTTAAGAAAACTTTCAAAATCACTTGGTATTTTAAACCTTAAATTCCTATTTCTAATTATTACTTTTTTTATGCTTTTTTTTTTGATCTTTTTGTGGAGGGATTGTCTAACAATTTCTACTTCTGGTAATTCTGGCATTTGATACTATATTCAATATATATTTTTTTATGCAACAAAATCTTCAAAATAAAAAAGGACTTGTAGAAAATGTATTTAATCTGGTCTACAACAAATATGACTTGATGAATGACTTTATGTCTATGGGTGTACATAGGTATTGGAAAAAAAGTTTAATCAATATGATGAATCCGAGAGTTAGTAGAAAATTAATAGATGTTGCATGTGGGACGGGGGATGTTGGAAAGTTATTTTTAGATAGCACAAATAAAGAGGCTGAAATTACTTGTGTAGACCCTAATAAAGGAATGGTTAGTCAAGGAAAGAGAAAATTATCTAATTACAAAAATGTAAAATGGGTTATTTCTCCAGCAGAGAAATTACCAATAGCAGACAATTCATTTGATTATTACACTATTAGCTTTGGGCTAAGAAATACAAAAAATTTAAATAAAGCACTTTCAGAAGCCTATAGAGTTTTAAAGCCTGGCGGACGCTATCTATGTCTAGAATTTTCTAAGATTCAAAACTCAAATCTTGATTTTATATATAAAAATTATTCAAAACTCCTTCCTATTATTGGTCAGTTTGTAGTTGGAGAAAAAGAACCTTATGAATATTTAATCAAAAGTATTGAACAATTTATTAATCAAGATGAATTAAAAGAGTTGATGGAAAAAAATAATTTTCATAAATGTTCTTATAGAAATCTTTCTGGTGGTATTGTTTCAATTCATAATGGTTGGAAAATTTGATGATTAAAAAACTTATTACTTTATTTAAATTGGGAAGAAAAATTGCATCAAAATTTAAAAAACCTCCTTTAGCTATAACAATATTGTTCCAAATTTTATCCATTTCATTTGAAAAAAAGGAACAAAATAATTTAATTGAAGATGATGGAGAAAGACTATCTAGATCATTAGAATCTATGGGTACAACTTTCATCAAACTTGGACAATTTCTTGCTACTAGACCTGATATAATTGGAGAAGAATTATCTTTAAAGCTAGAAAAACTTCAAGATCGATTGCCCCCTTTTTCAATTCATGAAGCAAAAGAAATTATTAAAGAAGATCTCGGTATCGATGCATTTAATTCTATAATTGATTTAAGTGAACCAGTTGCTGCTGCTTCGATTGCACAAGTTCATAAAGCAAAAATAAATGACAATGGAACGATTAAAGATGTAGCAATAAAAATTTTAAGACCGAATATAAAAAAAATATTTAATGAAGAAATAGATGCGATGATGTTATTTGCATTTATTATTGAGTCATTTGTAAAAAAAACAAAAAGATTAAAACTTGTTGAAGTTGTTTTTTTACTTAAAGAAATAACTAATCTTGAAATGGATTTAAGATTCGAAGCTGCTGCAGCAAATGAATATGCAGAAAATACAAAAAATGATGCTGGATTTAAAGTTCCTGAGATTTATTGGAATTTTACTAGTGAAAATGTAATGACTTTAGATTGGATAGATGGAATTTCAATAAGAGAAGCTGAGGAGCTTAAGAAAAGAAATTTAGATACTAATAAAATAGCTGAAGATATTATCCAACATTTTTTGAGACATGCTGTAAGAGATGGTTTTTTTCATGCAGACATGCATCAAGGAAATATTTTTGTTGATAATAGTGGCCAGATTGTCCCTATAGATTTTGGGATTATGGGTAGATTAGATAAACTTAGTAAAAGGTTTTTAGCAGAAATTTTATTTGGATTTATTCAAAGAGATTATCGCAAAGTAGCTGAAGTTCACTTGGTTGCTGGATTAGTTCCTAAAGAAGTGCCAATCGATGATCTAGCTCAAGCTTTGAGATCTATTGGTGAACCTATATTTGGTCAAGAAGTAAAAGATATTTCAGGAGGTAAATTACTCAAACAATTGTTTGATGTAACAGAAAAGTTTAATATGCAAACTCAACCTCAATTATTAATGTTGCAAAAAACTATGGTTGTTGTTGAAGGTGTGGCAAGAAAATTAAATCCAAACACAAATATTTGGACAACTTCAAAGCCTGTACTAGAAAATTGGCTTAAAGAAACCAAAGATCCAATTAATAATTTAAATGAAACTTTAAAAAATACATCTGAAGTTATTAAACGTTTACCAGAATTTCCTGAGATTATGGATAAAGCAAATCAAGCATTAACGTTTTTAGCTAGTGGTCAAATTCCACAAAATTCAAATTCTTACACCGCTCTGAATGATAAGAAATCAGAAATGATAGCATTTAGAAATCAATCTATTATTGGTTTATTACTTCTTGTAATTTTTGGCCTTATAGTATTTTAATTCTGCAGATGAAAAATTTGTTAAATAAAAAAATACTATTTATTATCTGTGGAGGAATATCTGCTTATAAAAGTCTTGAAACAATTAGGCTTTTTAAAAAGAATGGTTCAGAAATAAAGACAATTCTTACAACAAGTGCAAAAGAGTTTGTAACTCCGCTTTCAATAACATCACTTTCTCAAGGTAAAGTTTATAGTGATTTATTTAGTGTAGAAAATGAGGCTGAAATGGATCATATTTCACTTTCAAGATGGGCAGATATAATTGTAATTGCACCTGCAACGGCAAATACAATTTCGAAACTGGCTCAAGGAACAACTGATGATTTAGCATCCACTGTTGTTTTGGCATCAGATAAAGACATTATTTTAGCACCAGCAATGAATGTAAGAATGTGGGAGCATCCAACTACTAAAACAAATATAAAAAAATTAAAAGGGTTTGGATATAAACTAATAGGTCCAGATATTGGTGATATGGCATGTGGTGAATATGGAGAGGGTAAAATGTCAGACCCATCAGTAATTGCTGAAGAAGTTAATAAATATTTCTTAACTCAAAAAAATAATAAAAAATTTAAAGCATTAGTTACAGCAGGTCCAACTAATGAGTACATAGATCCAGTTCGTTTTATTACAAATAAATCAAGTGGCAAACAAGGATATGAATTAGCAAAATCATTATCCAAAAAAGGTTTTGATACAACATTAATATCAGGTCCAACTAATCTTGAAATAACTAAAGATATTAATCTTATAAAAGTTGAAACAGCAGATGAAATGTTAGTTGCTACTCAAGAAAATTTACCTGTTGATGTAGCAATTTTTTCTGCTGCAGTAGCTGATTTTAAGATTAACAAAAAGTATGAAAATAAAATTAAAAAACAAGAGAACTTAAACTTAAATTTAGAAAAGAATGTAGACATACTTCATTATGTGTCTAACCATAACTCTATGAGACCTGAACTTGTAATAGGATTTGCAGCAGAAACTAATCAGATCGATAAAAATGCAGAGGAAAAATTAAACAAGAAAAATTGTGACTGGATAATTTCTAATGATGTATCAAATAAAGATATAGGATTTAACTCTGATTATAATGAGGTAACAATTCATTATAAAAACAAAGACGTTAAAAAAGAAAAACTTTCATATAAAAAAAAATCTGGAATTTCTGATGAAATAGTTGATAGAATAATTGATCAATTAAATTAATGGCAAAAGTTCTTATCAAAAAGTTAGACCCTGCGGTTGAATTACCTGCTTACAAAACAGAAGGTGCATCTGGCATGGATTTAATGGCATTAGTAAAAGAATCCATCAATCTTAAACCAAACTCATCATGTTTAGTGCCAACAGGGCTTGCTGTTGCATTTTCAAGTGATTTCGAAATCCAAATAAGGCCAAGATCTGGTTTAGCTGCAAAAAACAGTATAAGTGTTTTAAATACACCTGGAACTATTGATAGTGATTACAGGGGAGAAATAAAAGTAATCCTTTTTAATCACGGAAAAAATGATTTCTTGATAAATAATAAGGATAGAATAGCACAAATGATTTTAACTCCTGTAATTAAAATGGATCTTGAGGAAACTGATGATCTACCAGAAACAATTAGAGGAGAAGGTGGTTTTGGCTCTACTGGAAAATGAGCAAAAATTTAAGCAAAAAAGAAATAGATAAATTTTCTAGACAAATAATTTTAAAAAACATAGGTCCATTAGGACAAAAAAAAATCCTAGACTCAAAGGTTTTAATAATTGGGATGGGTGGTCTAGGATGTCCAGCGGCTGATTTTTTGACCCGTTCTGGCATTGGGAAACTAGGAATTGTTGATCATGACACCGTTAGCTTATCAAATATTCATAGACAAAGTTTATATGATGAAAAAGATTTAAATCACTCAAAAGTTATAATTGCCAAAAAAAAACTAAATAGAATAAACCCAAAAACAAAAATAAATCTTTATAACTTTAAAATGGATAGAGTAAAATTTGAAAAAATAATAAAAAATTATGACTTCATTATTGATGGTACTGACAATTTTGAAAGTAAATTTTTAATAAATGATTTAAGTTTAAAATATAAAAAATTTCTTGTGACTGGAGCAATTAGTAAATTTGATGGTCATATTTTTACTTTTAATTTTGTAGATAAAAATACTCCTTCTTTACGAGATTTCTATCAAGAGGAAGTTATTACTGATGAAATATTAAACTGTGAATATGAAGGAATATTGGGACCAGTAGCAGGAACAATTGGAACAATGCTAGCTAATGAAGTTTTAAAAAAAATATTAAAAATTGGTCAAAATTTAAATGGATTTATTCTTATTATAGACTTATTAAATTTAAGCTTTAGAAAAGTTAAATTAAATAAAACAAAGAAAAGTGAAAATAAAAAATCTAATAAATAATATTTTTATATTCTCTCTTTTAGTATTCTTTATTACCTCAAGCAATGCAGGAGAAATATTCGTTTCTCTTAAAAAAAATAAGGTGAACGTACGCTATGGACCAAGTTTTGAATCTGACATCAAGTATGTTTACAAGAAAATAAATTTACCTTTAAAACAAATCGATAAAAAAGAAAATTTTAGACGAATTATTGATTTTAAAAATAACAGCGGATGGATTCATATTTCACAATTAAAAAAAAGTAATTCAGTAATAGCCACAAAAGATAAAGTTTTATTTAAGAAACCTACATCTTTTGCTAAACCAGTTGCTCAAATAAAAAAAGGAAGATTACTAATTATAGAAAAGTGTGAACAAAATTGGTGCAAAATTACATCAGAAGAATTTGAAGGTTGGATTAAAACAGATAATATTTGGGGACTAAATTAATTAAAATCAGCAGATAATGAGGCTATATTTTCCTTAGATAATTTTGTGCTATGAGAATATTCTTTATGATCAATACCAAGCTCAATTTCTGAAGTATTAGATTGAAATTTTTCTATTTGATCATCAGTAAAATTAAAATGAATAAACTGTACAGAAGAAGCTTTTCCCTCAGCAGAAGTTCTATCAACATCTTCTTCTGGGACTGCTTTAATTTTCTCACCATTTATTTTCATAAATACTGTTTCTTCTATTCCACCAACTTTTCCAAGAAAGGCAGCCCTTGAAATAGGATTATCTATTTCAAACATTAAAGTTGCAGTTAGTTCTTTACCGTTAGGTATTAAAGGATTGTACGCAGATAACTCATCATGAAGTTGCTCTTCACCACCTTTTTCAATGTACAACATTTCTTGTACTTGGGCTAACATTGTTTCATAACTTTCAAAATAAAAAGTGGCATAAGGACCTAAAGCAACTCTTCTATTTTTTTTATAATCAACAATGTTTTTTCTTAATTCACGTCTCTTTTCTGTATAAACATCTAAAGGAATAATGTCTTCTTTTTGAATTTCTCTTTTTTCTCTGGGCATAATCATAAGTTATAACTTTTTGCCATCAATTCGATAGGATGTAGTGCCTCATCATTAGATATGTTTGTATCAACTTCTAACTGTTTTAAATGTTTACCAGCTAAAGGACAATCAGAAGCCATATACTTATTATTTTTGTTTTTTATTTGTCTAGCTGTAGGTCTTCCAACTTTATTTGCTAAATCATGAGTTTCTTTCATTACTCCAAAAGTTCCACCATGACCTGCACATCTTTCAACTACATCAATTTTAACGTTTGGTATTAGTTTTAACATATCTCTTGCTTTGATACCCATGTTCTGTGCCCTAGCATGACAAGCATGATGCACGGTTACTCCCCCGTCAATCTCATTTAATCCTTCTGCTAATCCCTCATTGTTTGCAATATCCACAACATACTCATCAATATCCATAACATTTGCAGATAATATTTTTATTTTTTCTTCGTTTGGTAATAACAAGGGCCATTCAAATTTTAACATCAACCCACAACTAGCTGTTAAGGTTACTACTTTATATCCTTTATCAATCCATTCGACTAAATCCTTAGAAACTTTTTTTGCTTGTTCAACAACTTTTGGCAGATCAGCTTGCTCTAGAAATGGCATCCCACAACAACCAGGGTAAGCTTCCTGAACTTCTACGCCATTTTTTTTCAAAACTTTTAAAGCGGCAACACCTGTATTTTTTTTATTAAAATTTACAAAACATGTTGAATAAATAACAACTTTTCTATCATTAGAAGAAGATTGATAATTTATCTTTTCTCTATTTTTTTTGAAAAAATTAGAAAAAGTTTCTGAGTTATATTTTGGTAACTGAACTCTTTTATCTATTCCAGTAATTAATTCTAAGATTTTTCTAATTAATTTATTTTTAATATTTGATGCCCAGTTAACTATTTTAGAGAACATGACACCAATTTTAGCGTTTCGGTCTATTTGGGCTAATTGTGTTGGTACGCTTGGTAATTTACCTAATTTTTTTTGAGCTGTTCTATATCGCAGCATCAAATGTGGAAAATCTAAATCAAAATCATGAGGTGGAACATATGGGCATTTAGTCATAAAACACATATCACACAATGTACATGCATCAACGACAGGGGCAAATTGATCGCTAGATAAGCTTTCAACATCTTCATTTTTAGATTCATCAATCATGTCAAATAGCTTTGGAAATGAGTCGCAAAGATTAAAACATCTTCGGCATCCATGACAAATATCAAACACTCTTCTCATTTCAGCGTCTAACTTTTCAGGATTTAAAAAATCAGGATGCTCAAAATCTATAGGGTGTCTTATAGGTGCACCTAAACTTCCTTCTTTGCTCATATAATTTAATTATTTGAAATTCGAATTGTTTTTAGTGGGCGACTAGCGCCCACTAAGAAATTTATTTAGCTAATAGACTCTAAAGTTTTTTGAAATTTACCAGCGTGTGATTTTTCAGCTTTAGCTAAAGTTTCAAACCAGTCTGCGATTTCTTCAAAACCTTCTTCTCTAGCAGTCTTAGCCATACCAGGGTACATGTCTGTGTACTCATGAGTTTCACCTTCGATAGCTGAAGCTAAGTTAGCTTTAGTTTCACCAATTGGTTTGCCTGTTGCAGGGTCACCAACTTGTTCTAAGTATTCTAAATGACCATGAGCGTGACCAGTTTCACCTTCTGCTGTTGATCTAAAAACTGTAGCTACATCATTGTAACCTTCGATGTCTGCTTTTTGTGCAAAATAAAGATATCTTCTATTTGCTTGACTTTCTCCAGCGAATGCTGCTTTTAAGTTTTCTTCTGTTTTACTTCCTTTTAAAGACATTATTTTTCTCCTTTTAAATGTTATTCACCATATAATAGTTAATAAGATTATGTCAACAGTTTAGAATTATTATAATGTAGATTTTAAGTATTTAATTTTATAGAATTATTTTTGAGTTTGATTATCACTCGCAACTCTTACCAAAACTTCAACGGAATTTATTTTTTTTCCAGTTATATTTTTTTTAATATTTATTTTGTCTATATCGTTTTCATCACAATCAATTAGCTCTTGCGTGTCTTCATCAAAAAAATGATGATGTGCTGATGTGTTTGTATCAAAATAACTTTTATGACTATCGATTGAAATTTCTTTTAGGTATCCTTTTTTTTCAAATGCATGAACTGTGTTATAAACTGTAGCTAGAGATATCTTTTGATTCATTTTCTCAGATAACAATTTAACCAAATCATTAATTGTGAAATGAAAAGTTTTTTCTCTATTATACAAAACTTCACACATTTTTACTCTTTGCTTGGTAGGTCTAAGTCCAACTTCTCTTAATTTTTCAATAAAATTGCAGTTTTTTGGCATCGTTTTTTATAATTATTCTAAAGTATGAATAAAAATATAATGTTTTATTATATTATATTAGGATTAAATCAAGTATTAAGGGAGCTCAAAAATTATGAAAAAAAACTCATACTCCTATGATGACCTAATAACTTGTGGAAATGGTGATCTTTTTGGGCCTGGCAATGCAAAATTGCCTCTTCCCCCAATGCTTATGTTTGACAGAATAACTGAAATCAATGAAAATAATGGAACATTTAATAAGGGCTCTTTAAAAGCTGAATTAGATATTAAAGATGATCTTTGGTTTTTTGATTGTCATTTTAAAAAGGATCCGGTTATGCCAGGATGTTTAGGTTTAGATGCTATGTGGCAACTGGTGGGTTTTTTTCTAGGTTGGCTAGGAAATCCTGGAAAAGGAAGAGCTTTGGGAGTGGGTACTGTAAAATTTACAGGTGAAGTTTTACAGAGTGTAAAAAATGTAAGATATGAAATAGATATGAAAAAAATTATGTCTCCTGGAGGAACAACTGTTGGGCTTGCAAATGGAATTGTTCTTGCAGATAATAAAAAAATATATTCAGCAGAAAGTTTAAAAGTAGGGTTGTTTAAATAATGAGAAGAGTCGTTATTACAGGTTTAGGAGTTGTTTCCTGTTTAGGAAATAATCAAGAAGAAGTTCATCAATCTTTATTAAATTCAAAATCAGGAATTTCTTATGCTGAGGATTATAAAGAGCATAACCTGAAAAGCCATGTTCATGGTAAACCAAATATTAAACTTGAGGATCATATAGATAGAAAAACAATTAGATTTATGGGATCAGGCTCAGCTTACAATTATATTGCAATGAAAGAAGCTATTGAAGACTCTGGATTAGAAGAAAGTGAAGTAAGTAATTTTAAAACTGGGATTGTAATGGGTTCTGGTGGCCCATCGATTGAAAACGTAATTCTTGCAGCAGACAAAACCAGAGCTAAAACTCCAAAACTAATGGGGCCCTTTATTGTTCCAAGAACAATGGCCAGTACTGCCTCAGCAACACTTGCCGTACCATTTAAAATTAAAGGAACTAACTACACAATGAGTTCTGCATGTGCAACCAGTGGACATTGCATAGGAAATTCTATGGAATTAATTCAAATGGGAAAACAGGATGTTGTTTTTGCAGGTGGTAGTGAAGAAATTCATTGGGCAATGACAGCAATGTTTGATGCTATGACAGCTTTATCATCAAAATATAATGACACTCCACAATCTGCGTCTAGAGCTTATGATAAAACTAGAGATGGGTTTGTAATTGCAGGTGGTGCAGGTGTATTAGTACTTGAGGAATACGAACATGCTAAAGCAAGAGGAGCTAAAATATACGCAGAATTAACTGGTTATGGAGCAACTTCGGATGGATACGACATGGTAGCGCCATCTGGTGAAGGTGCTGTTAGATGTATGAAAATGGCAATGGCAACTGCTAAAAATAAAATTGATTACATTAATACTCATGGAACATCTACTCCGGTTGGAGATATAACTGAGCTTAATGCTATTAAAGAAACTTTTGGAGAAGACATTCCAAAAATAAGTTCAACAAAATCTTTATCGGGTCATCCTTTAGGAGCTGCTTCAGTTCATGAAGCAATCTATTGTCTGATAATGATGAAAAACAATTTCATATCAGGATCAGCAAATATTACAGATATGGATGATGATGCTAAAAAATTTCCAATTGTTACAAAAACTGAAACAGGAGCAACCTTAAATACAGTGATGTCAAATAGTTTTGGGTTTGGTGGAACTAATGCAGCTTTAATTTTTGAAAAGATTTAGTTTATGAGTTTGATGAAAGGGAAAAAAGGATTGATCATGGGTGTTGCTAATGAGAGATCTATTGCCTGGGGTATATCTCAAAAACTTGCAGAGGCTGGAGCGGAGTTAGCATTTACTTATTTAGGTGATGCTCTAAAAAAAAGAGTTGTTCCTTTAGCAGAAAAATTAAATTCAAATGTTACATTTAGTTGTGATGTAGAAAAAAAAGAGGAAGTAGTTAAATTATTTGATGATATCAAATCCCAATGGGGTGAAATCGATTTTGTAGTTCATGCAGTTGCTTTTTCAGATAAATCAGAGTTATCAGGTGAGTATCTAAATACGACAAGAGAAAATTTTTTAAGAAGTATGTTAATTTCTTGTTTTTCATTTACTGAAGTGGCAAAAGAAGCTTCAAAAGTAATGAAACAAGGTGGAAGTTTATTAACTTTAACTTACGAGTCTACTAAAGCAATTCCAAATTATAACGTAATGGGTGTTTGTAAATCAGCTCTTGAGGCAAGTGTTAAGTATTTAGCAAGAGATTTAGGAGCCAAAGGTATGAGAGTAAATGCTATAAGTGCTGGACCTATCAAGACATTGGCTGCCTCTGCAATTGGAGACGCAAAATTCTTATATAAATGGAATGAAGACCATTCTTTCCTTAAAAGAAACGTAGATATCCATGATGTTGGAAATTCAGCGTTATATCTATTAAGTGACCTTGCTAACGGTGTTACTGGTGAAATCCACTACGTAGATGCTGGATATAATAAAGTTGGGATGCCAGATCCTAAAAATATTACCTAAATATAGTTAAATTTAGTTAAAAAAAACCCCCAGAATTCTCATTCCGGGGGTTTATAATTTTAAATTGAGCTATGTTACTCAGCAGCTTGTTTCATAGAAAGTTTTACTTTACCTCTATCAAAACCAATCACTTTGACTTTTACTTCGTCGCCTTCTTTGACAACGTCAGTAACTTTAGCAACTCTTTTATCTGCAAGTTCTGAGATATGAACTAGTCCATCTTGTTTTCCTAAAAAATTAACAAATGCACCAAACTCCATAATCTTCATTACTTTACCTGAATAAATTTTGTTTAATTCAGCTTTTGCAGTGATGTCTTTAATCATTTGCATTGCAATGTTTCTAGACTCCTCATCAGGAGCAGCAACTGTTACCACGCCTTCATCATTTACATCTACTTTTGCACCTGATTTTTCAACAATCTCTCTGATCGTTGCACCACCTTTTCCAATGACAGCAGCAATGTCTTTTTTATCAACATTAACTTGTTCCATTTTTGGAGTGTGTTTTCCAACATCAGATCTTGAAGCTGACAACGCTTTATTCATTTCTCCTAAGATGTGAACTCTTCCATCTTTAGCTTGGCTTAATGCCTGCTCCATAATTTCAAAAGTAATACCTGTAATTTTGATATCCATTTGAAGAGAAGTAATTCCATCTTTAGTTCCAGCAACTTTAAAGTCCATGTCACCCAAGTGATCTTCATCACCTAAAATGTCAGATAAGACACTAAAATCATGACCTTCTTTAATTAATCCCATTGCAATACCAGCAACTGGCTCTTTAATTGGGACCCCTGCATCCATTAATGCTAAAGATGTCCCGCAAACGGTAGCCATTGAAGAAGAACCATTAGACTCTGTAATCTCTGAAACTACTCTAAAAGTATATGGAAACGCCTCTTTTGTAGGTAATGAGGAGTTAATTGCTCTCCAAGCTAATTTACCATGACCAATTTCTCTTCTACCTGTTCCAATTCTTCCAGTTTCTCCAACTGAAAAAGGAGGAAAATTATAGTGAAGCATAAATCGCTCTCTTTGTAATCCATCTAAACTTTCAATTCTTTGCTCGTCATCAGATGTTCCTAAAGTTGCTACAACAATTGCTTGGGTTTCTCCTCTAGTAAATAAAGCAGAACCATGTGCTCTTGGTAAAACACCTACTTCACATTCAATAGGTCTTACATCTGACAAGCCTCGACCGTCAATTCTATTTTTATTTTTTAGAATATCAGTTCTAACAATTGATTTTTCAAGATTTTTTAACTGACTGTTAACATCAAGATCTGTGTAGTTTTCATCTTCCTCATAAAGCTTTTTAGCTTTATCAGTAATCTCTGAAATCTGATTTGATCTATCCTGTTTATCTCTTGTTGCAAAAGCTTTTTTAAGATCTTCCGTAAAAGTTTCCTCAAGTTTTTTCTTAACTTCAGATAAATCTTTTTTCTCAACTATCCACTCAGGTTTTCTACATTCTTTTGCAAGTTCCTCAATCATCTCAATTACTGGAACAAAACCCTCATGGCCAAATTTAACCGCGTTTAACATTTCTTCTTCTGTTAAACCGCTTGCTTCAGACTCAACCATAAGCACAGCATCTTTTGTACCTGCTACTACTAAATCTAATTTTGATTTTTCTAATTCTGCTTTAGATGGATTTAAAACATATTTTCCATCTACAAAGCCAACTCTTGAAGCACCTACAGGACCCATAAATGGCATTCCTGATATAGCTAATGCTGCTGATGAAGCGGTGATTGATAAAATATCTGGCTCATTTTCTTTGTCGTAGGAAATTACAGTTGGTAACAGCTGAACTTCGTTTTTAAATTCATCAGGAAACAAAGGTCTGATTGGTCTATCAATTAATCTAGAGATTAATGTTTCACTTTCAGTTGGTCTTGCTTCTCTTTTAAAATATCCACCTGGAATTTTTCCAGCTGCATAATATTTTTCTTGGTAATTTACAGATAATGGAAAGTAATCCATATCAGGATTTACTTTTTTTGCTCCTACTACTGTTGCTAGTACGACTGTCTCTCCACATGTTGCGATTATTGCTCCGTCTGCCTGTCTTGCTACTTTACCTGTTTCTAAACTTATCTTCTTTCCCGCTACTTCAATTTCCTTCTTATATACTTTAAACATTTCATTTCCATTTCGTTTCGTTCGTTTCGTTCCATTCCGTTCTATCTATCTTGACTTCTATTTTCTTAAATTCAATTTCGACAGTACATTTTTGTAAGAATCCATTTTATTTTTCTTTAGGTATTCTAACAATTTCTTTCTTCTATTTACCGCTCTCAACAATCCAACAGATGAATGTTTATCTTTTTTGAATTGCTTAATATGTTTAGAGAGAGTTTCAATTTTCTCTGTTAGCAAAGCGATCTGTATCTCCGAAGATCCAGTATCTTTATCGTGCATTGCTAATTCCTGCGCCTTTTTATTCATGCCTCTTTCTTTCTATTTATTTGTTTGTTTTATTAAGTTTTCTATTTTTTCCGCATACTCAAAAGATTCGTCTTTTCTAAAAAGTAATTTTGGTAAAAATTTCATAACCACTTTTTGTGATAAAATTTTTCTAATTAAAAATGAGTATTGTTTTAAAACGTTAATTGTTTCCTCTGCATCTTTTCCTCCTAATGGAAGAACATATGCTTTGGCAATTTTTAAATCTGGACTCATTCTAACCTCAGTAACAGTTATTGTGTTTGTTTCTAAATTTGGCACCTTAGCCTCATTTCTTATAAAAATCATGCTTAAAGACTGCTTAATCATTTCTCCTACTCTAAGTTGTCTTTGTGATACTGGTTTTCCTATTCTATCTGCCATTAAATTGACCTCTCAGTAGATGTAACACTAAATGCTTCTATTGTGTCATTTTTTTGGAAATCTATATAATCTTTAACGGTTATTCCACATTCTTGACCACCACTTACCTGTTTAACTTGGTTTTTTTCTCTAAATATTGTTGAAACTTTTCCAGTATATATAATAGCACCGTCTCTAATAATTCTTACATCTGAAGTGCTATTAATTTCTCCTTCAATTACTTTTGACCCAGCAACTTTTCCAGCACCTGAAACTTTAAATATTTCCAAAATTTGTGCTGTACCAGTAATTTTTTCTTGTACATCAGGCGCCAATAATCCTGACATTCTTTGTTTAATATAGTCTAAAACTTCATAAATAATATTGTAAGAAGATATTTTAATCTTCTCATTTTCAGCAAGTTTTTTTGCTTCTTTACTTGGTTTAACGTTGAAAGCTATTAATACTGCTTTTGAAGCTTTAGCTAATGTAACGTCTGTTTCGGTTACCATTCCAATATCTGCTAAAATTATTTTAGGTTTAACTTCATCGTGTTTGATTTGACTAATTGCATTTTTAATTGCCTCTGATGATCCGTGTACATCAGATTTAATAATTAAATTTAATTCTTCTGTAGATTTATCTGAAAAAGCAGAATCTTGAGTTGCAAAAGTAAGTGGATTTTTTCCATCCTTGCTTTCTTGAGCTCTATTTTCACTCAATGTTTTAGCTTCTTTTTCAGTATCTAGTACAATAAAATCATCTCCTGCTTTTGCTGCACCATTTATTCCTAAAATTTCAACAGGAGTAGAGGGTAATGCTTCATTAATATTTAGACCTTTGTCATTAATAATCGCTCTAACTTTTCCCCATTTTAAACCACTTACAAAAAAATCACCTCTCTTAAGTGTTCCTGTTGTTACAATTATATTTGCAACAGGACCTCTACCAACATCAATTTTGGACTCTAAGACTATACCTGTAGCTTTGGATTCATAATCCGTTTTAAGATCTAAAATCTCTGCTTGTAATATTATTGACTCTACTAATTTATCTAAGTTTTGTTTTGTTTTAGTTGAAATCTCAACCATTAAAGTATCACCAGATAAATCTTCAGCAATTAATTCGTGTTCTAATAATTGATTTTTTATTTTCTGAGGATCTGCCTCTGGCAAATCGCATTTATTTATTGCTACAACTATTGGAACATTTGCAGCTTTAGCATGTTTAATTGACTCAACTGTTTGAGGTTTAACTCCATCATCAGCAGCAACCACTAAAACAACCACGTCTGTTAATTTTGATCCTCTTGCTCTCATTTCTGTAAATGCAGCATGACCTGGAGTATCAATAAATGTTAATTTATTACCCTGGCTTTCAATTTGGTAGGCTCCAATGTGTTGGGTTATTCCACCAAATTCTCCTGAAACCACGTTCGCACTTCTAAGCACGTCTAGTACTGATGTTTTGCCATGATCCACATGACCCATTACAGTAACTATTGGTGGTCGATTTTTTAAATTTTCTGTTCTTGAAGCTTTTATTTTTTGAATTATTTCTTCAGCTTTCTCTTCTCTAATTGGATTATGACCAAATTCTTTAACTAAATATTCCGCAGTATCTGCAGCTAATGTTTGATTGATAGTCACAGTAACACCCATACTAAATAAATGCTTAATTACATTGCTTGATTGTTCAGCCATTCTGTTTGCAAGTTCTCTTACTGTGATTGCTTCAGGAATATTAACTTCTCTTTTAATCGGTTTTAAATTTTCTTGAGAATCATCTTTTGCAGCATTTTTAATTTCTTTTTGTCTTGCTCTTTTTACTGATGCTAAACTTCTTTGTTTTGCATCAATCTCATCACTTAGCGCTCTTGACACCGTTAACTTTAACTCTCTCTTTTTTGTTCCAGCTTTTAAAGTTTTTCTATCTTTGCTTTCACTATCTCCTTTAAGTCGTTTAGTAGCTCTTTGCTCTGCTAGTTTTCTCTTTTCAAAATCGTTTGTTATAGGGGGTGATTTAGGATTAAATGAAGGTTTTAATGGTGCTCCTCTTTTGAAAGTTGAGGTTGTTCTTGGCTTATTCGTACTAGATCTAAATGATCCACCTCTACTCGAGAATTTTCCAGTTTGTTTTTCAATTACTACAGAATTTTTTCCTTGAGATTTAACAATCTCAATGTTCTTGATTGATTTTTTGGCTGAGCCTGAAATTGTTAATTTTGTTTTTTTCTCCATACCTCATTACTCAATCTTTATAAACAATATTTCTAGCAGACATAATTAGTTCATCTGCTTCTTCTTTAGATAAAGCAAAATCCTCCAGATAACCTTGGATTTTTACTCTCTCACCTTTAACCACATCATAACCTCCAGTTAATTCATCAGATGCTAAATCTGCAAAATCTTCTAAACTTAAAATTTTTTGTTCACCAAGTGTGACTAACATTCCTGGTGTTAATCCCTTTAAATTAATCAATTCATCTTCCAGACCTAATTCTTTAATTCTCTGAGAAATATCCTCTTGATCCTTTTCATGAAACTCTTTAGCTCTTTCTATCAATGCTTTGGCAGTATCTTCTTCTATACCTTCAATCTTCATTAAATTTTCAGCCGAGCTATCTTTAATGTCATCAATAGTTGAAAAACCTTCAGCAACTAATAACTGGCCCAATGTTTCATCTAACTCTAAATTTTTTACAAAATTCTCTGTTTTTTCTTTAAATTCTAATTGTCTTCGTTCAGAGTCTTCTGCATCTGTCATTATATTAATTTCATAATTTAAGAGTTTTGTTGCAAGTCTAACGTTTTGACCTCTTCTTCCAATTGCTTTACTTAAATTTTCCTCAGTTAGAATTACATCAAGTTTTTTTCTTTCACTATCAACGTTAACTCTTTGTACTTCGGCAGGAGATAATGCATTTGAAACTAAAATAGCAGGGTCTTCTGACCAATTAACTATATCAATTTTTTCTCCTTGAAGTTCATTTACAACAGCCTGTACTCTTGAACCTCTCATTCCTACACAAGCACCCACTGGGTCTAAAGATGTATCGACTGCTTTCACACATATTTTAGCTCTACTTCCAGGATCCCTTGAAGAAGACTTAATTTCTATTAATCCATCATAAATTTCTGGAACCTCTTGAACAAAAAGTTTTTCCATAAATTTAGGATGAGCTCTAGAAAGAAAGATTTGTTGTCCCCTAGGCTCTCTTCTAACATCATAACAATAAGCTTTTATACGATCACCTGCTTTAACGTTTTCACGAGGGATCAATTCATTTTTTTGAATTATCGCCTCCGTTCTTCCTAGATCAACAATTACATTTCCAAATTCTAATCTCTTTACAATTCCACTTAAGATTGAATGTTTTTTATCAATAAAATCATTAAATTGTCTTTCTCTTTCTGCTTCTCTTACATTAAAACTAATCACCTGCTTTGCGGTTTGCGCAGCTATTCTTCCAAAATCAAATGAAGGAAGTGGCTGCAATACTTCATCACCAATAGATTTATCTTTATTTAATTCATTTAAATTAATTGCATCTTCTAATTTTATCTCTGTATTGGCATTTTCAGGATTTTCAGCGATTATCAATTTTCTAAAAAGTTCAATATCTCCATTGTCTCTATTGATAGAAACTTTAATATCATTTTCCTGTCCAAATTTTGATTTTGCAGCTTTAGCAATACCTGTTTCCATAGAACTTATAATTAGTTCTTTATCAATTGATTTTTCTAAAGCTACAGCTTCAGCAATTCTTAATAATTCAAGTTTATCTGCTCTTTTATTTAACATAATTTTGTTTGCTCCAAAAAAAAATGGGCTAAAGCCCATTTTGTAAATTTCAATAATGTAGTTGCAATATAGTAAAGTTTTTTTTTAATTCAACAGAAACTATTTAAAAAAAACGTTAGTTTTATCAGTTTTTTCCCATGAAAATGAACCATTTTCTTCTGGTGCTCTACCAAAATGACCATAGGCAGATGTTTTTTCATATATTGGTTTATTTAAATTTAACATCTCTCTGATACCTCTAGGGCTCAAATCAAAATTTTCTTTAATCTTTTCTACCACAAATTTATTTTTATCTAGATCATTATCAAATAAATCCACATAAATAGATAATGGTTTTGATACGCCGATTGCATAAGCTAACTGAATTAAACATTTCTCAGCAATTTTAGAACCAACAACATTTTTAGCAATGTACCTTGCTGCATAAGCTGCCGATCTATCAACTTTAGTTGGATCTTTTCCTGAAAAAGCACCACCACCATGAGGTGCGGCACCACCATATGTATCTACAATAATTTTTCTACCCGTAAGACCACAATCCCCATCGGGACCACCAATTACAAAATTTCCTGTCGGATTTACATAAAACTCATCCTCATTAAAATCATTAAGAAAATTCTCAGGAATAGATTTTAACATATAAGGTCTTAATAAATCTCTTACTTGTGATTGATTAACATCTGGTGAATGTTGTGAAGATATGACTACTGAATTTACTTTTGAAGGTTTTCCATCAATATATTCAAATGTTACCTGGCTTTTTGAATCTGGTTCAATATTTTTTAGTTTTCCAGATTTTCTATCTTCAGCCATCAATCTTAAAATTTTATGAGAATAATGTATAGGTGCTGGCATTAAAACATCCGTTTCATTACAAGCATATCCAAACATAATACCTTGATCTCCAGCTCCTTCATCTTTGTTGCCAGAGGAATCTACACCCATGGCAATATCAGCAGATTGGGAATGTAAATGACTTTCAATTTTTGTAGCTTCTTTCCAGGTAAATCCTTCTTGGTCATAACCAATATCTTTTATACAATTTCTTACTTTTTCAATTAATTCATCTTTTTTAATTTCTGGTCCTCTTACCTCACCAGCTAAAACAACTTTATTTGTCGTAGTTAGTGTTTCGCAAGCAACTCTAGAATATGGATCTCCAGAAATATAACTATCAACAACCATATCTGAAATCCTATCAGAAACTTTATCTGGATGGCCTTCTGAAACTGACTCACTTGTGAAAAGATAATTTTTTAAATTACTCATTTCTTAGTTTCTTAAATGAAAATATTAAAAAAATATACAATAAAATTATAAATCCAAAAATTTTATTTCCAAATTTTGCAAATAGGGTTGGCTCTATTTTTCTTGTCTCACTCAAATCTATGTAACCTGATTTATTTATATCAACTTTTTGCTCTATAACTCCAAGTGGATTAATAATTGCTGATGTACCATTATTTGCTGATCTTAAAACATATTTTCCACTCTCTATCGCTCTAAAAATACTATGAGTTAAATGTTGCTCTGGCCCAATTGATTTACCAAACCAACCATCTTCAGAAATATTTACAATATAATCAAAGTTGCTGTTTGTGAAAATTTTACCAGAATAAATTATCTCATAACAAATGAGAGGTAATATTTTCACTGACAAATTACTATATTTCAGATCAATTATGTTTCTTTCTGCACCTTTTGAATATGACTGGTACTCATTAGTAATTGTTTTTAAACCAATACTTTTTAATATTTTTTCAAAAGGTAAAAATTCGCCAAAAGGAACAAGATTAATTTTCTTATAAGAATTGATTATATTTAGATTGTGATCATAAATAGATAATGAATTAAAATGTTTTATAGTTTTATTATCATCCTCTTTACTATTAATTCCTATTACTAACAAATGATTTTCATTGAATTCATTTTCAAACAACCATTTGTATTCTTTTAGTTGATCTTGTGAAATACCTGGAATTATACCTTCTGGCCAAATAAAAATTATTTTTTCATTTTTTTTAATTGAGCTGATTTCAATTAGCTCTTCTATTGCTGTTATAGGGTCAATATTATTATAAAATCTATCTATGTCTATATTTGAACTTAAAATTCTTATTTTATAATCAAGCTTTTTTAATTTTTGATTATTAAATTTTTCTAAATTTTGTGAACCGAGTATATAAAATGACATCGTTGTTACAAGAAATGCAATACAAATACTAATCTCTTTTTTATTTTCTCTTAAAATGAATATTGATGGGCTTGTGAATAATGAAATACAGAAAAGATTAAAGCTATAAGTGCCTATGATTGATGTGATGTTTAAAATTTCTATTTGATTATAGAAACTATAAGCAATTAAATTCCAAGGGAAACCAGTGAGTATTAATCCTCTTACAAATTCTACTATTCCAAATATTAAAGAAAAAAGAAAAAATGAGCTTAAATTATTATTTGGTTTTAAAACCACAAATAAATAAGCAACTAAAGAATAAAATAAGGCTAAAAAACCAGGTATTAAAATTATTGTAAATGGTATTAAAAACTTTAAATTTTGATCAAACGTTAATGATATTGAGATCCAATATAAATTACTTACAAAATAACCAAACCCAAACAACCAACCATAAAGAAAAAATATTCTTTTCTTTTTATAAAACTCAATTTTTTTAATTAAAAATATATAGAATAAACTAAAAGTTAAAAAATTTATTACAACATAATTAAATGGGGGTAAACTTAATGAAGTAAACACCCCTAATAAAATTAAATAAATTAATTCAATATAAAATTTATTTTTCAATTTAATTTATTTTTGATTGTACAGATTTAAATAATAGATTTTCCTCTTTTAACATTTTGAAATAATCTTTATTTTTTTTATGATCAAAACCTAAAAGATGAAGAAAACCATGTATTAATATTTTAGCAACTTTTTCTTTAAAAGATTTTATATCTTGTGATTTTGGTTTGTCTAAATAATCATAGCTGATTATAATGTCTCCCAAATAAGTATTTTTTTTAATTTTTATTTTTTTATCTAATGGAAAAGATAAAATATCTGTAGATTTATTTTTTTTTCTAAAAACCTTGTTTAATTTCTTAATATTCTCATTATTTGAGAGTAATAGTGTGAAGGTTACTTTTTTATTTAAAAATTTATATTTTTTTGGAAAAGCTTTACATATTTTCTTGAAAAAAATATCCTTATTTTTAAGTCTTTTTGACCAAGCCTTCTCCTCAGAGAAGACATTAATACTAATCATTATTTGAGTATGCTTTAACTATTTTAGAAACAAGTGGATGTCTAACAACATCTGAATGATCAAAATCAACTATGGATATTTCCTTTAAGTGCCCAAGCAACTCTTTTGATCGGACTAATCCTGACATACTTTTATTTGGTAAATCAATTTGAGAAGGATCTCCATTAACAACTATTTTTGAATTTTCTCCAATACGTGTTAGAAACATTTTAATCTGAGTATCTGTAGCATTTTGTGCTTCGTCTAAAATTGCAAAGGAATTTTTAAGAGTTCTACCTCTCATAAAAGCTAAAGGCGCAATCTCTATATCTCCGATCTCAATCATTCGCTGTATTTTTTCAAAGTCGAAGAGATCATATAAAGAGTCATACAAAGGTCTAAGATAAGGATCTACTTTTTCCTTCATATCACCTGGCAAAAATCCCAAACGCTCACCCGCTTCTACAGCCGGTCTTGAAAGAATAATTCTCTCAATCTTTTTTTCTAAAAGCATAGTTAAGCCTACGGCTACTGCCAAAAAAGTTTTTCCTGTTCCTGCTGGTCCAGCTGAAATTACAACATCACTCTCCCTCAAAGCTCTCACATAGCTTTTTTGTTTTTCAGATCTAGGAATTATAGATTTCTTGGGAGTTTTAATGATGTCAGTAACATTATTATTTTTTACTTTTTCATTAATCATAAAGTTATCAAGTGATGAAAGTATATCTTTATTCTCTATACTTCCATTATTAATAAACTGATTAGCTAAAAATTGAATTGCATTTTTAATTTTTTCATTCTTTTCAGGTGTTGATTTAATTAAAATTGAATTTCCCCTTGAATATAAGCTGCAATTTGTAATTTTTTCTAATTCTTGTATATTTTTATTAAATTCCCCAACAACACCCATCAACACGTTATTATCATGAAATATAACACTTAAAGAATTGTTATCTGAATAAACAAATTTTAAAGACTGATCGATATTTTTTTTAGTTATTCCACTCAAATTCTATGCAACCTTCTGATCCGAATTAGTTATTACTTCACCGAATAAAGTATTTCTATTACTATCTTTAATTCTCACTTGAACTATTTTTCCAATATCATTCTTTTTACCATTAAAAATTACAGATGTCATATACTCAGATCTACCAAAAGCTTTGCTTTTATCGTCGGTTAAATTTTCAACCAAAACATCAATAACTTTACCCTCTAATGATTTGTTCATTTGGATTTGATTTTCGAATAAAATAGCTTGAATTTTTTCTAATCTTTCAATGGAAATTTTTTTTTCAATTAAGTCTAAATTTTCAGCTACCGTTCCAGGTCTTGGGCTAAAAATAAATGAGTAAGAGTTAATAAATTTTACCCTTTCAATTAAATTAAATGTATCTTTAAAATCCTGATCTTCTTCACCAGGATAACCTATTATAAAATCGCTTGAAAATTCTATATTTGGGTTAATTTCTTTTAATTTATCAAAAGTATTTAAATATTCCTCAATAGCATGTTTTCTGTTCATTAATTTTAAAATTTTATTAGATCCACTTTGGACAGGTAAATGTACAAGTGGCATTAACTTTTTAGAAGTTTTATAAACTTCAATCAAATCCTCTGTCATATCTTTTGGGTGAGATGTTGTATATCTAACTCTCTTAATTTCAGATAATTTTTCAATATTTAAAATCAAATCTGATAGTCTGAATCCTTCATTATCATAAGCATTTACATTTTGACCAAGTAAAATTATTTCTTTTGCACCATTATCAGCTAAATATTTTGCTTCATCTAAAATTTGTTTAAATGGTCGAGAATATTCTGGCCCTCTTGTATATGGGACTACGCAAAAATGACAAAACTTATCACATCCTTCCTGAATAGTTAAAAAGGATGAAACTTTTCCAGCTTCATTTTTAATTTTACTCAAATATTTAAATTTAGAAACTGCATCAAACTCTGTCTCTTCTATCTTTTTCTTTTTTTTTGTATAATTTAAAATTGTATCATTAATTTTATGATAAGCTTGAGGACCAATTACAAAATCTATGTAAGGTTCTCTTTTCAACATCTCTTGGTTTTCTGCTTGTGCAACACACCCAGCAATAATCACCAATGGTTTTCTTTTAGATCTAAAAATTTTTTTTACTCTACCTATTTCTGAGTAAACTTTTTCTTTTGCTTTGTCTCTGATGTGACATGTGTTCAAAAGATAACAGTTTGCTTCTTCATATTTTTCTGTTTTTTCATAGCCAATTTTTTTGACTGAGTCAAAAATTCTATTTGAGTCATACTCATTCATCTGACATCCAAATGTTTTGATAAATATTTTTTGACTCATATTATTGGGATTTTTTCTTAACCCCATATAATTCTAATTTATGGTCCACTAAAGTATATCCATATTTTTCTGCAACTTTTTTTTGAAGCTTTTCAATTTCTTCGTCTACAAATTCGATAATTTCACCAGTTTTCACATCAATTAAATGATCATGATGACCTTCATTTAACTCCTCATATCTTGCTTTTCCACCTTTAAACTCATGCTTAGTTAATATTCCTGTCTCTTCAAATAATTTTACTGTTCTATAAACAGTTGCAATACTTATTTTTGAATCAATTTTAGACACTCTATTATAAAGTTCATCTACATCCGGATGGTCAGAAGACTCGGACATTACTTGTGCAATTACTCTTCTTTGATCAGTTAATTTAACTCCTTTTGCTAAACATTTTTGCTCTATTGTTTCTGACATAAAATAATTTTAACTTAAATAAATAGGGTTAATCAAATTTTTTTTAATATTAAATTTATCACACAAATGAGGGATATTTTCGTATTTTATGTCTTTTTCGCCTTTAAAATCTTGTATGCTATAACAATAGTAATCAATATTATTAGTTAAATTAAATGCTTTAACTATCGAAAGCGAATTTCGTATTCCTGCAAAGCTTCCTGGCCCTCTATTTAAATAAATTGTATTAATGTCTTTCAAATTTAATTGATGAGAATTTAAAAAATCATTAATAATTAAAGTTAATTTTTCATAATTAATTTTAGTATTCTCTTTAGTAATATTATAAATATCATTACTAGTTATGATCATTAAAAAAATTTTTTCACTGGCTACATCAATTATCAGTTTATTCATAATTATTTTATTTTCTAATATCAGTTCTAAATCAGATGAAAATAATATCAAATACTATTCTAATGATGAAGGAATTCTGTCAATAATGTATCACCGTTTTAATGAGAATAAGTACCCTTCTACTAATATTAAAATGGATATTTTTAAGAAACATATGGATATTATTAGAAGTTCAGATTTTAATTTTCATAATCCAAATAAATTTGAACAACAATTTAACATACCAAAGCAAAAAAAAGAAATTCTGATAACTGTCGATGATGCTTTTGAATCATTTTATACTGAGGCATGGCCTTATCTAAAAGAAAATAAAATTCCATTTATTTTATTTGTTTCAACTGAACCAGTGGGAAAAAGAGGTTATATGACTTGGGAACAAATTAAAGAAGTTGAAAGTAATGATTTTGCAAACATAGGACATCATTCACATACTCATGAATATCTCATAGATGTAACTAATGAAGAGTTTATTTTAGATATTGAAACAGCTAATAAAATTTTTGTAAGAGAACTTGGTTATATACCTAGCTTTTTCTCATATCCCTTTGGTGAATACTCTAAATTTATGAAAGACTATATATCTAAAAATTTCAAATATGCTTTTGGTCAACATTCTGGGGTCATTGATTTAAATAAAGATAAATTTGAATTACCAAGATTTCCGATTAATGAAAAGTATGGTGAGTTAAAAAGATTTAAATCAATAATAAATTATTTTCCGCTAGAATATAAAAAAATACTTCCTGAGGAAAAACAACTGTTCGAAAGCACAAACCCTCCAAATTTCAAAGTCGAATTTTTTAAGGATCAAAAAAATTTATCAAATATTAATTGTTATTCTAATGAGGGAGACGTTTGGGAAAAATCAAACACAAGTTTTGTCAACAACTCACTAACTATTGAATTTAGAGAACCATTCATACCAAGAAGAGGTAGAATTAATTGTTCGCTTAATGATAATGGAAAATGGAGATGGTTTGGTGTTCAATTCCCTATAAAAGAAAATTAAATTAAACTTTCTAAATCTTTGCTTGAAGGTAACAACCTAGCCTCGTCAAAATCTTTTAAATCATTCTGTTCAATAATTTTTTGTAAAACCTCTATATATTGACTTCCTGTTTCTGCATATTTATCTAAATGTTTAGACAAAATTAAACTATCTAAAGGTTTATTTTGATTTCTAAGTTCTGTTCTAGCTTTTCTTAAATTTTTATACGTCGAGTGGGTATTTAAATTTCTTAAATATGCTCTTACAGATAACTGTAAACTATGAAATTTCATAACTTTATGATCTTTACCTTCATCAGCATTTTTAGGTTTTAATCCCTCTCCAGACCAAGTCCATTGTCCAAATAAAGCATTTCCCTTTAAAGCAAATCTTGAAGTACCCCAGCCAGTTTCTTTAGCAGCCTGAGCTATCGCTAATGAAACTGGTATTTCATCCATTCTTACTTTCAAAGTCGATAAATCGTTTTTTCTTACACCGTATTGTTTATATTTTTTTTCTAGCCATTTTTTTTCAATATCAGTATTACTATTTTTATTTAAAATTGCGAATAACCTTTTTCTATCAACTCTAATTTTATTGTTTTCCTTTACTATTAAAGGGAGAACAATTTTTATAAACATATCTTTTCTTTTTTTAGTATTTCCAATATTTTTAATTTCATTTGGTAGAAGACCAATATCTATTGGTTTTACTAATTTTGTATCTCTTACATCTTTTAAATTATAATTTACTTCTTGAAATAATGAGTCAATCTCGGATGTTGTGTATCTAACTAGATTAATTTCAGAATTATTCTCTTCTAAAATATCATATAATAAATCTCTTTCATCAGCATCTGCTGTTGTGTCCTCCTCAATTAATTTATCTTTGTTAAGAGTGTTGTTTAAAATGTTTTTTGAATTATTAGTAAATTCTTTATTATTTAAATTTTTGTCTGTGAAATTAATAATTATCGGCGCAACATAAAAGAATGAAATTACAATAAAAGAACTTAAAAAAAACCGTGAAACTATATTAAAGCTTTTATTTTTTAAAAAACCTGATTTTTTAAGTTTTCTCATATTTAATTATTGTATAGCAACAACCTCTTTTACCTCTGGTAAATAGTGACATAAAAGATTTTGAACACCTTGTTTTAA
>CACJIB010000016.1 GCA_902593405.1 uncultured Pelagibacteraceae bacterium
CAAACCAAATTTTTGAATTATTTAATACTCAAGTTAAAACAATTAATTTAAATTAAAAATATGAAACTAGATAAATCTCAAATAATTGATTTGTTACCACATAGAGAACCAATGTTGCTAATTGATGAACTGATCAATATTAAAAAATTAAAATCTGCTACAGCAATTATGAATGTTAAAAAGGATGGATTTTATGTGCAAGGTCATTTTCCAGGACAACCAGTTATGCCAGGCGTACTCATTGTAGAAGCATTTGGACAAGCTGCTGCAGCATTAACTGCTTCTGGTATAGATAAATCTGAATATGACAATAAATTAGTTTTTTTAATGAGTGTTGAAAAGGCAAGGTTTAGAAATCCAGTTATACCAGACTGTAAATTAGAATTGAATATTGAGGCAATTAGATCTCATGGCAGAGTTTGGAAATACAAAGGTGAGGCTTTTGTAGACGGTAAAAAAATGGCTGACGCCCAATGGTCAGCTACAATAGTCGATAGAAAATAATTAGTAATATTTATTGATAAGTATTTAAGAATTGTTTTGATAAAAAAACAATTAATGATTAATCCTTTTTTTTTAAATAAAGGCCCAAAAGTAATTGAAGAGATTTTAGCTAAGATCAATTTTCAGAACAAATCTGAATATAGTGGAATAAAAATTTCTGATATTAAAGATCTTGTAAACGCATCAAATAAAGATATTACATTTTTCCATTCTAAAAAATATGAGTTAGCCGCTTCAAAAACAAAAGCAGCCTTTTGTATAACAACAAAAAATTTAGCTAACAAATTACCTGATACTTGCAAACCTATTGCAGTCGACAATGTTCTTGTATCAACTGCTATGATTACTACAATGTTTTATCCTGATGCTATTACAGACGATTTTGATGCTCATACCTCAAATATTGAAAAAACTTCTTACAATAATTCTGTAAAACATGGTCAAAATATCTTAATTGGAAAAAATGTTAAAATTGGATCAAACTGCTTAATAGGTCACAACACGATAATAGAAAGCAATGTTGTTATTGGTGATAATTGTTCAATAGGGTCTAGCGTTATTATTAGAAATACAATAATCAAAAACAATGTTTCAATATTAGACGGCTGTGTTATTGGAAAAAAAGGATTTGGTTTTTTTCCAAGTAAGAATGGGAATATACGTTATCCTCATATTGGTATTGTTATAATTGAGGATAATTGTGAGATTGGTTGTGGCTCAACAATTGATAGAGGTTCTTTGTCAAATACAATAATTGGAAAAAACACTTTCTTAGATAATCAAGTGCATATAGCTCATAATAACAAAATTGGCGATAATTGTATCATTGCTGGTCAGGTTGGTTTTGCTGGAAGCTCTACTCTTGGAAATAATGTTATGATTGGCGGACAAGCAGGAATATCCGGACATTTAAAGGTAGGAAACAATGTACAAATAGGAGGAGGTTCAGGAGTGATTAAAGATGTTCCTGATAACTCTAAAGTTATGGGTTATCCAGCTAAAAACTTAAAAACATTTATTAAGGAAAACAAATGATACACAAAACTGCAATAGTTGATTCAAAAGCAAAAATTGCATCAGATGTTGAAATTGGTCCATATTGTATAATCGGTCCAGATGTAGAAATTGGCGAGAAGACTATCATTCAATCTCATGTTAATATTTCTGTAAGTGCCAAAATTGGAAAAGGAAATAAGATTTATCCTTTCGTTTCATTTAACGATCCACAAGACTTGAAATATAATGGTGAACCTACAAATTTAGTAATTGGTGATAATAATAAAATAAGAGAATATGTAACAATAAATCCTGGAACACTAGGCGGCGGTGGTAAAACAGTAATTGGAAATAACTGTTTATTTATGATTTCATCACATATTGCTCATGACTGCCAAGTTGGAAATAATGTAATAATTGCAAATAATGTGCCTTTAGGTGGTCATGCAATTATTGAGGATAATGTTATTATTGGTGGTAACTCTGCTGTTCAACAATTTACGAGAATTGGAAAAATGGCTATGATTGGTGGAATGACAGGTGTACTGCATGACGTAATTCCTTATGGATTATCAACGGGAAATAGAAATTCATTACAAGGATTGAACTTAATAGGGTTAAGAAGAGCTAAGTTTGAAAATAAGGATATCTTAGGCCTAAGTGAAGCTTATAAAGAAATTTTCGCCACAAAAAATATCAATGAAAATATAAGTAAAATGAATGGTTCTTTTCAAGAGAATCCGTTGGTTAAAAATGTAATTGATTTTATAATTAAAGATAAAAAAAGATCTATTTGTACACCATTTTCATAAAATGATAGGATTAATTTTTGGTGACACTGATTTTCCAAGGGAAATTCTAAAAACTATCAAAAAAAAGAAAATTAAGTATTTGATAGTTGATTTATCAAAATCAAAGAAATTTAAAAAAGACAAAAAATCTTACTCGGTATCTATAGGTCAGTTTGGTAAAATTATTAATATTCTTAAAGAAAATAAATGCAAACAAGTTTTATTTGCTGGAAGAGTAAATAAACCAAATTTTTCTAAATTGAAATTAGATTTAAAAGGAATTTATTATATACCTAGAATAATCAAAGCCTCAAAGCTTGGAGATGCTGCAATTCTAAAAGAAATTATTAAAATATTAGCTCAAAATAAGATTAAAACTAAAAGTTCACTTACATTTAATTCAGAATTATCCTTAAAGAAAGGTAATTTTTCAAAAATCAAACCAAACAAGCAAGATCAATTAGATATTAAAAAAGCTGTAAAATCATTAAATAATTTAGGACAATATAATTTTAGTCAAGGAGTTGTAGTTAGGAATAAAAAAGTAATTTCTATTGAAGGAAAAGGTGGAACTAAAAAAATGCTTGAAAAAAGTAGAAGCAAAAAATTTAGAAATCAAGGTGTTTTAGTAAAGTTTCCAAAAAAGAAACAAGATTTAAAAATTGATCTACCTACTATTGGATTAAAGACTTTAAAACAATGTAAAACAGCTGGATTGAAAGGCATTGTTGTTAAAAATAAGCAACATGTTTTTTTAGATAAAAGGAAATGTATTAACTTTGCTAACAAAAATAGAATGTTTATTTCTGTAATATGAAAAAGATTTTTATAATTACCGGTGAACCTTCAGGAGATAAACTTGCTTCCAAAGTCATATCTCAACTTCAAAAAAATTATCCTAATATTGAATATTCTTGTGTCGGTGGAACACATTTAAATTCATTGGGAATAAAATCTATTTTTGATCTTAAAGAAATTACCTATATTGGTTTCACAAGTGTTTTGTTAAACATTTTTAAAATAAAGAATAAAATAAACAAAACTGTAGAAGAGATAATAAAATTTAATCCTGATGTTTTATTTAGTGTAGATAGTCCTGATTTTACATTAAGAGTTGCTGAAAAAGTAAAAAAAATAAACAATGAAATCAAGACCGTTCATTATGTGGCTCCTCAAGTATGGGTATGGCGAGAGGGTAGAGTTAAAAAATTTAAAAAGTTTTTAGATCATGTTTTGTTATTATTTGATTTTGAAAAAAAATATTTTGATAAAGAAAATATTCCAAATACTTTTGTAGGCCATCCATTATTAGAAAAAGAAACAAAAAATAGAACAGATCTATCTAACGTTATATCAAGCGATAAAAAAATTATTTCGCTTTTTTGTGGCAGTAGATCGTCTGAAGTAAATTTACTCTTACCAATATTGATTGATTTTATAATTTTAATGAATAAAAAATTTGATAATTTGACTTTTGTTTTTCATGCTACTGATGAAAATAAAAATTTAATCAATGTTAAAATTAATAATACCAATTTAGAAAATGTTGAAGTTATTTCTGATGAAGATATAAAAAAACAAATATTGAATAATTCTATTTTTGCAGTTTCAAAATCTGGAACAATTTCTCTTGAAATCTGCAATGCAAAAGTTCCCTCTATAATTATCTACAAAATGAATTTTTTAAATTTTTTGATTGTCAAAATGTTGGTAAAAATAAAATTTGCTAACATCATTAATATTATAAATAACCAAGAAATAATTCCAGAATTAATTCAAAAAGAATGTAATGCTAAAGAAATTTACAATTCTGTTGTTTACTTTTTAAAAAATCCAGAATTAATGAAAAAACAAATTAGTGATTGTGAGGAAACTTTAACTAAAATTAGATCTAAAACTTCATCTTCTGACGAAGCTGCTTCAGTATTAAACAATTATCTTGTTAGTTAATCTTTTTGTTACTTCCTCTTTTCCCAGAGAAATAATTATATCATATATTCCAGGTCCAAATTTTGAACCAGTTAAAGCTATTCTCAAAGGTTGTCCTACACCCTTAAAATTTGTATCGTTTGATTTAATTAAATCATTTACTATCGGTTCTAATGTTTCTTTGCTAATTTTATTTACGGCAGCAAATTTAGTAGCGAAATCAGAAATGACTTTTTTGGCCTTGTCATCAATTAGTTTAATATCGTCCTGATTAAACTTCACTTCATCTACCATAATATATTGACCATTATTAAATATATCTTCTAATGTTTTGGCCTTGTTCTTTAAGAAAGTTAGAGATTTTTTTATGTTATCTTTTTTATCTGGTTTAATTTCACTTTTATATAATTTGCAATATTCACTAAGTTGATTGAATAAATCATTTTCATCAATATTTTTAATGTAATGCTCGTTCATTGATAAAATTCTACTCATATCTAACTTAGAAGGTGACTTTCCTATACCTTCAATGTTGAAGTGCTTAATACTCTCATCTAAAGTAAATATTTCCTTATCCTCATATGACCAGCCTAGTCTAAGTAAATAATTCCTTAATGCATCAGGCATTATGCCGATTTTAGAGTAATCATCTAATGTTGATGCATTGTCTCTTTTTGATAATTTTTTACCTTCTATTGTATGAATAAGGGGTATATGTGCAAACTTTGGTAAATCCCAGTTCATTGCTTCATAAATTTGCATTTGTTTAAATGTATTAATTTTATGATCATCACCTCTAATTATATGTGTCATATTCATTTGATGATCATCTACAGTCGCAGATAAATTATATGTTGGTGATCCATCATTTCTTAAGATTATAAAATCTTCAATTGTATTATTTTCAATTTCAACATCACCTTGAACCAAATCTTTAAGTATTGTTGATCCTTCTATTTTACTTTTAAATCTTATCACGGGTTTAATATCTTTAGGAGCATCTTTCCCATCAGCATCTCTCCATTTTCTATTGTAGATATACGGAAGTTTTTTTTGTCTAGCTCTTTTCTTTTGCTCTTCTATTTCTTCTGCTGAGCAATAACATTTATACGCATTACCATTTTTAAGTAATTCATTTGCAACCCTAATATGATCATTGATTTTACTTGATTGAATGTATTCATCCCCATCATGCTCAATACCAAGCCATTTTAAAGAATTAATAATCTGTTTTTTATGTTCGTCTTTAGATCTTTCTTTATCAGTATCTTCAATTCTTAGGTGAAAAGTTCCTTTTTGATTTTTAGAGAACAGCCAATTAAATAATGCGGTTCTAACTCCTCCAATGTGAAGAGCACCAGTAGGGGACGGCGCAAAACGTGTTGCTACTTTAGACATCAATGTTGTTTAGACTATTTTTTTAGAAGTTTCTATATAAAGATACTAAAACTCCTTGAACTTTTACTCTATCAGGTCCAAAAATCTTAGTTTCATAGTTTCTATTGGCACTTTCAAGGGCTACAACTTTGCCTTTTTTTCGAATTCTTTTTAACATAGCCTCATGCTCATCAATCAATGCTACAACAATTTTACCATTATCGGCAGTGTCAGTTCTTTTTATAATCACTGTATCACCTTCATGAATACCTGCATCTATCATTGAGTCACCTTGAACTTTCAACCCAAAGTAATCTCCATTTTTTTCTAAATTATTTGGCAGGGGAATTCTAGAAACTTCATTTTGTATTGCTTCTACAGGCGTTCCTGCAGCAATTTTTCCAAGAACTGGTACTTCAATTTCATCAGAATTAATTTGTTCTTCATCTAATCCACCTTTAATTACACTTGGTGAAAAGCTATTATAAATATCATTTGCAGAAGCAGTCTCTGGTAATTTAATTACCTCTAAAGCTCTTGCTTTGTGAGCTAATCTTTTAATAAAACCTCTTTCCTCTAAAGCACTAATCAACCTGTGAATACCTGATTTAGATTTTAAATTAAGAGACTGTTTCATCTCTTCATATGAAGGAGAGACGCCAGAACTTCTCAACTTCTTGTTGATAAATAAAAGCAGGTTTTTTTGTTTTTTTGTTAGCATAAGAACAAATATCGTACAAATAATGTTCTATAAAAGTTCTTTTAAATTAACAATACTAAAAAAAACAAGTAAAATAGGGATTTATTTAGCTATAAAACAGAAAAAATAGAATTTTTATCTAAATTTTTCAAAAGTGATTCACCAATCAAAAAAGTGTTAATTGATGTTTTATTATTTAGTTCTAACAACTCTTCTTTATTTTTAATTCCGCTTTCAGATATTAAAGGACCTTTATGATTTTTTATAACATCATAAATATCATAAGTTGTATTTATATCAGTTTTAAGAGTTTTTAAATTTCTATTGTTTATTCCAATTAATGCATCTTTAAAATTCAAAGCTTTTTTTGCTTCTTCCACTGTATGAACTTCAACTATAACAGACATATTGTATTTCAAAGCCTCATCGTATAATTCAGAAGCAAGATTATCTGAGACCCCGGCCAAAATAATTAAAATAGCATCTGCGCCATAGCTTTTTGCCAATGGTATTTGAAATTTATCGATAAAAAAATCTTTACACAATACAGGTAAATTAATTTTATCTTTTATTTTACTGATGTGAATTAAATTTCCTAAAAAATAATCTTCTTCGGTTAAAACTGAAAGACAAGTTGCTTTATTATTTAAATAAATTTGAGCAATATCTACTGGGTTATAATCATCTATTATTATACCTGCTGAAGGACTTGCTTTTTTAATTTCAGCAATAATTGAAGTTCTATTATTTTTTAAATTATTTTCTATTTTCTCTTTAAAATTAATATAGCTATTATTTTTATCAATAAATTCATCCAGAGTTTTAAGATCTAAGGATTTTTTTAATTTATCAACTTTTTCAATTTTCTTTTGAATGATATTTTGAAGTATATTTTTAGACATTTTGAATTTTTTCTAGATGTAAAAAAGTTTTTCCAGAAAGGATAAATTCTCTTGTGTGATTATAAGCTTCAGAAAAGTCAGAAAATTTTTCTCCAACAATTAAACCTGCTGCAGCATTTAAACAAACTGCTTTTGAAAAATCATTATCTTCACCTTTAAATATTTCAATCATTTTATCAGCATTAAATTTAGCATCATCACCTACTAAATTTTTAAAATTATCTGCATTAACTCCTAAAGCATTTGGATCTATTTTTATTTTAGATATTTGACCATCTTTTAATTGAATAACATTAGTGATTGCATATGGAGATATTTCATCTAATCCATCCTCACTATTTACTATCCAAGCAAATTTTAAATTTAAATTTTTAAGTCCTTCTGCAAAAATTTTTAGTAATTTTTTATCAAAAACGCCAACAACTTGTCTTTCTACAAGAGCAGGATTACTTAAAGGACCAATCATATTAAAAATTGTTCTTTTTCCAATTTTCTTTCTAACAGGACCAACAAATCTCATTGCACTATGATAATTTGGTGCAAACATAAAACCAAAATTATTAGTGTTAATTTCTTTTTCTATATCCTCAGGTTCTAAATCAATTTTAATTTTAAGAGCCTCCAAAACATCACCAGATCCACATTTTGAAGAAACAGCTTTATTTCCATGTTTAGCTACTTTTGTGCCCATACTTGCTAAAAGTAGTGCAGAAGCTGTTGAAATATTAAGTGTATTCATGCCATCACCGCCTGTTCCACAAGTATCAATACAATCATTTACATTCACTCTTTTTGATTTTTCTCTTAATACAAAAACACCACCAGCTATTTCATCGGCAACTTCACCTTTTTCAGACAAAAGTGTTAAAAAGTTAAAAATTTGTTCATCACTAGCTTTTCCAGTCATTAAAATTTCAAATGCAGACTTACTTTCCTCAAATGTTAAATCTTGTTTATTTGTTAATTTTTCTAAAATTTGATCCATAAATTTAATAATCTATAAAGTTTCTCAGTATTTTCATCCCAAATTTAGTTTTTATACTTTCAGGATGAAATTGCACGCCATGAATGTTGAATTTTTTATGTTGAACACCCATTATAACACCATCTTCCGTTTCAGCTGTAATCATCAGCTCTTTTGATAATGTTTTTTTATCAATTACCAAACTATGATATCTGGTAGCTTCAAATGTATTTGGAAGATTTTTTAAAATACCGATTTTTTTAGATTTAATTTTGCTTGTTTTGCCGTGCATTAACTTTCTTGCTTGTATAATTTTTGATCCAAAAACTTGTCCAATTATCTGATGGCCCAAACATACTCCTAAAAAAGGTAATTCTTTGTATAATGATTTTAATATTTTAATACAATTGCCAGATTGATTTGGGTTACCGGGTCCTGGTGAAATAACAATTTTATCATATTTCTTTTTAATGATTTCTTTAGAATTAATTTTATCATTCCTAACTACGTCAACTTTTATATTTAATGAGGAGATATAGTGATACAAATTAAAAGTAAAACTATCGTAATTATCTATTAACAATACTTTCATTATCTTAAAGCGTTTATTAAAGCTTTCGCTTTATTAACTGTTTCCTCATATTCATTTTTAGGTTTACTATCTGCAACTATACCTGCACCTGCTTGCACATAAAATTTTTTATTTTTAGCAACAGCAGTTCTTAAGGCTATGCATGTATCAAATTCGCCATTTGCAGCGAAATATCCGATTCCACCAGCATATACTTTTCTTTTTGTTGTTTCTAATTCATCTATAATTTCCATAGCTCTAATTTTTGGAGCTCCAGATACAGTACCTGCTGGAAAACCAGCCAAGAGCGATTTAAATTTTGAAAATTTTTTATTATATTCTCCAATTACATTTGAAACTATATGCATAACATGAGAATATCTTTCAATAATGAAGCTTTCTGTAACCTTTACTGAATTTATCTTTGAGACTTTACCAGCATCATTTCTACCCAAATCAAGAAGCATCAAATGTTCTGAAAGCTCTTTTTTATCTTTAAGTAGGTCTCTTTCATAAAAAAGATCTTCTTTTTTAGTTTTACCCCTTGGTCTAGTTCCTGCAATTGGCCTAACAGTAATTTTATTATCCCTAAGTCTCACAAGTATTTCAGGACTTGCACCGATTATTTGAAAATCCTCAAAATTGAAGAAAAACATAAAAGGAGAAGGGTTTGTTACTCTAAGTTTTTTATAAATATCTAAAGGTTTTTTTGTTAATTTTGCCTCAAATCTTTGACTTAAAACAACCTGAAAAATGTCTCCTAATTTTATATATTTTTTTGCCTTTTTTACTATCGATAAAAATTTATTTTTTGAAGTGTTAGATTTAACTTTTATATTTTTTGATTTTTGAATTATTTTTTTATCAATATTTTTAATTGATGACTGAATGAGTAATTTAAACAAATCTGATTTAACTTCTTCATATTTGTTTTGATAGCTTTTAATTTTTTCATCTTTAAAAATGTTAGATATATAAAATATTTCTTTTTTTAAATTATCATGAATGACTAATGTTCTTGGACGAAGAAGTCTCACATCAGGTAAATTGAGATCATTTTTACAATTATTTGGAATTTTTTCTATATATCTAATTGAATCATAAGAAAAATACCCAGAGATTAATGAGCAAATTTTAGGTAAATTTTTAGGAGTTTCAAATTTGAAGTCTTCAATGATTTTTTCAATTAATTTTTCTGGCTTGTCATTTAATTTTCTTTTTTTATTTTTTTGAATAAGATAAGAATTATTATTATTAAATTCCCAAATTTTATCAGGATTTTTACCAAATATTGTATATCTACCTTTGATTTTACCTTTTTCTACAGACTCGAATATAAAACTATTTTTTTCCTCTAGGAAATTATCGATAAGGTTTAATACTTCCTCATTATTTTTTACTTTCTTTTTAGTAAAGATGATTTGATTTTTTTTGCTTCTGTGTCGAAACTTAAAATCTTTGAAGCTTCGATTAATAATCATTTGAAGTAATTTTTAACTCTATCGATAGTTTTTTGGTTTAATTGTATTTTATATTTGCTAGTTAGCAATTGATCATAGGCAGCCAAAATACTTTTTCTTGTATTGGTAAATTCACTACTTACAAAATTCTTGTAATCTTCACCTTCTTTGTTTAGCAAGTTTTTATTATATCCTGTTATTTTTACTAAATAAATTTTATTTTTACTATTGTTTACTAAAGTAAAAGAATTGACTGGTAATGAGTAAAGCATTTTTACAGAATTTATCTCAAAAACTTGGTCATCGTTAATAGAGCTAATTGACATGTACTCTTTGTTAAAATTACTTAACTCATCAAATTTAGTATTGTTAAATTTATCATTTTGAATTTCTTCTAATATTTTTCTGTTGTAATCAAATTTTCCTTTTTGATAAATTAATTCAACTATTTCACTTTTAATTATTTCATCATCTAAATCTGGAGATAGATCATAATCTTGATCTATATTATAAAGTAAAAAATTATCACCACTCTCAATTAAATCTAATTTCGTCTCTTTTTTTGAATAAATTAATTCTTCATTTATTTGTTCACTTGAGCTAGGTGCAAATTTAGAAATATCTATTATATTTACATTAATATTTTCCAAAATATTTTCAAAACTTGTACCTTGTGAAATTTTGTTTTCAATTTCATCAATTTCATCAAAAAAGTCTTGATTAAATTCTTCAATACCAATCAAATTTTTAGGATTTAAAATAACGTATCTAAAATCAATATATTCTCTTTTTAATTGGTCTTTATTTTCCTCTATAAATACTTTTATTTCATCATCAGTATAATCAGACTTAACTTTATATAGATTCTCCATATCAAAGTATTCAATATCTAAAGATCTATTATTTTCCTCAAATTTTTTATCAATTATAAATTTTGGTGTAATAGTTCCAGCTCCAATAAAATCAAATAGGTGTTTTTGTAATTCTCTATTTTTTAATTTTAATTCAAACATTGGTGCAGACATATTGTTTGATAATAAAAATTTTTCATACTTAACTCTTTCAAATTTACCATTTTCATCATGAAAGTTTTTATTCTCTTTAATATTTTTAAGTATTGTTTTTTCATTAATTGAAATATTAAAATCCTTAATCTCTAGATCAATAAGTGTGGTTGATATAAGTCCTGATAATAGTTCCTCTATAATATTGTTATCTAAATTATTTCTAATTGCATCTGCTGAAATTCCACTTTGATTAACGTAATCCATAAAATCTTGAGTGGTGACATTTGTTTTATTTATTTTTGCAATATTGTTTTGATTATTTGTACTAAATCCACCACCAAAACCACCAAAGCCAAAAGCAATAATAATTATAATAATTAAAACCAATCCACCAAATTGTTTCCAGCTTAAGTTTTTTAATTTTTCAATCATTGCGTTATAAATTTATTGATCTGTAAAAAACAAATCTATAGATTAAAAAGTCAATTATGACAAATAAATATATGTATTTTGTAGCTAATTGGAAAATGTTTGGTGATTTAAGAACTCTAAATTCACTTGATAAAGTAATAAAGTTTTCAAAAACTAATAAAAAAAATAAGTTTAAAATAGTTTATTGTCCACCAAATACATTAATTCGACCTTTATCGAGAAGACTAAAAAAAACAAAAATAGAGGTTGGTGCTCAAAATTGTCATCAGAGCTATGATTACGGTGCTTACACTGGTCAAGTAAATTCCACCATGCTTAAAAATGTTGGAGCAAAGTTTGTTATTTTAGGACACTCAGAAAATAGACAACTAGGTGAGACAGATAATTTAATTAATTTAAAAATAAAAAGTGCAATTAAATCTGGTCTCAAAATTATATTTTGTATTGGCGAAACTTTAAAAGAAAGAAGACAAAAAAAAACTAATCAAATTTTAAAAAAACAAATTGAAAAAGGATTAAAATCTATAAAGAATAAATCTAAAATTATTATAGCTTATGAACCTGTATGGTCTATCGGTACGGGTGTAATTCCAAAAGAAGCTGATTTAAATAAAACTATTTCATTTGTTAAAAGTAGATTTGGAAAAAAATATCCTAAAATTTTATATGGTGGATCTGTAAATACTAATAACGTAAGTATATTAAAAAAAATTGGTAGCATTGACGGGTTTTTGATTGGAGGTGCATCGCAAAAGCCAAAAAAATTTATTGATATAATCAAAAAAACCATTAATTAGACCCTCATGGAAACTTTATTATTAGTAATCAACATCATACTTGCAGTTATTTTGGTTCTTTTGGTTTTATTGCAAAAATCAGAAGGAGGTGCTCTTGGTATTGGAGTTTCCCAAGAAAATTTTATGCTCTCTAGATCAGCAGGCAGCTTCATGACAAAAGCCACTGCAATCGTGGCAACACTTTTTATAATTTGTAGTTTAGCTCTAACAATTATTTCTAGAGCAGAACTTACTCCTACAGGGTCGGTATTGGATACAGTTGAGGAAAAAACTGAAGATACACCTTCAATTCCAGAAAACAATTAATTAATCCTTTTCAATTCATTTTTTATTCGCTATAAGATACTTCCATGGCGCGATATATATTTGTCACTGGCGGCGTGGTTTCCTCCCTTGGTAAAGGTCTATCTTCTGCATCCCTTGCTTATTTATTACAATCAAGAGGTTACAAAGTTCGTTTAAGAAAATTAGACCCATATCTAAATGTCGATCCAGGAACAATGAGTCCATTTCAACATGGTGAAGTTTTTGTAACTGATGATGGTGCTGAAACAGATTTAGATCTAGGTCACTATGAAAGATTTTCTGGCGTTACTGCAAAGAAAACCGATAACATCACAACTGGAAAAATTTATAGCGATGTTCTTAAAAAAGAAAGAAAAGGTCAGTATTTAGGTAAAACTGTTCAAGTAATTCCTCATATCACAGATAGAATTAAAGAATTTATAAAACACGATACATCTAAAGAAGATTTTGTCATTTGTGAAATAGGAGGAATAGTAGGTGATATAGAAAGTTTACCGTTTGTAGAAGCGATAAGACAATTTTCGAATGATATTGGTAAAAAAAATGCATTATTTATTCATTTAACTTTAGTTCCTTATTTAAAAGCATCGGATGAAATAAAAACCAAACCAACACAACATTCTGTAAAAGAATTAAGAAGTATTGGTATCCAACCAGATATTATAATTTGTAGATCAGAAAGACCTATTCCTTTAGAACATAGAAAAAAAATATCTTTGTTTTGTAATGTTGATATTAAAAATGTAATTGAAACTGTCGATGTTAAAACTATTTATGAGGCACCGATTAGTTTTGCTAAAGAAAAATTAGATGTTCAAGTTTTAAATTATTTCAAAATAAAATCCAAAAAATCAAATAATTTAACACCATGGAAGAAAATAACTAAAATCACTCTTAATACTAAAAGAAATGTTAACATTGCAATTATTGGAAAATACGTTGAATTAAAGGATGCTTATAAATCTTTAGATGAAGCTCTTACTCATGGAGGAATATCTAATAATCTTAAAGTTAATTTGGTTAGAATAGATTCTGAAAAATTAAAAGTTTCAGAAATAAAAAATAAACTTAAAAATGTTTCAGGAATTCTAATTCCAGGTGGGTTTGGTAAAAGGGGAACTGAGGGTAAAATTGAAGCGATAAGGTATGCAAGAATAAATAAAATTCCGTTCCTTGGAATTTGTTATGGAATGCAAATGGCAATAATTGAATTTGCTAGAAATCAATTAAAGATTAAAAAAGCAACTTCTTCTGAGTTTGATAAAAGTGGCGTTCATATAATTGGCTTGATGCATGAATGGGAGAAAAGTGGCAGAAAAGTTAAAGGAACAGATAAAGATTTAGGGGGTACCATGAGACTTGGTTCTTATGATGCAATTTTAAAAGATAAATCTAAAATTAGAGATATTTATAAATCTAGATTAATCAAAGAGAGACATAGACATAGATATGAAGTGGATATTTCATATAAAGAAAAATTTGAGAAGAAAGGATTAATATTTTCAGGCTTATCCCCAGATCATAAGCTTCCAGAGATAGTAGAACTTAAAAATCATCCTTGGTTTATAGGAGTTCAGTTCCATCCTGAATTTAAATCTAGACCTTTGAACCCACATCCTTTATTCTCTTCTTTTATCAAAGCAGCAAAAAATCATAGATGAGTGTGATTAAAGTAAATTGTGAAAATATAGAAATTTCAAACAATAATAAGATTTGTATTATTGCAGGTCCATGTCAGTTAGAGACAGAACAGCATGCAATGGATATGGCTGGAAAAATTAAGGAAATTACTTCAAAATTTGGCCTTGGATTTATTTACAAAACCTCATTTGATAAAGCGAACAGAACTAGTTTAAAAGGCAAAAGGGGAGCAGGGTTAGATGCATCACTTCCTGTATTTGATAAAATTAAAAAAGAATTGAATGTTCCTATTTTAACAGACATACATAATTCTGAACAATGTGAAATTGTTTCAAAACACGTTGATGTTTTACAAATCCCAGCTTTTCTATGTAGGCAAACCGATTTGTTAATTGCTGCAGCTAAAACAAATAAAATTATTAATGTTAAAAAAGGTCAGTTCTTAGCACCATGGGATATGGTCAATGTAACTAAAAAAATTTCAGATTCTGGCAATAAAAATATTTTAGTAACCGAAAGAGGAGCGAGCTTTGGTTACAATACTTTAGTATCTGACATGAGATCTTTACCTATTATGGCGAAGAACGGTTATCCAGTAATTTTTGATGCCACTCATTCAGTTCAACAACCAGGTGGTCAAGGAGAATCCTCTGGTGGTCAAAGAGAGTTTGTTGAATATTTAGCAAGAGCAGCAGTTGCGGTTGGAGTTGCTGGTGTATTTATCGAAACGCATCAAGATCCAGACAATGCTCCATCTGATGGACCAAACATGGTACCATTGAATAAATTAGAAAATCTATTAAAACAATTACACGATATAGATAATCTAATTAAAAAATAGTGAGCAAAATTTTAAAAGTAAAAGCACGTCAAGTTTTTGACAGTAGAGGAAATCCAACAGTTGAGGCAGAGGTTTATATTAAAAATAATAGTGCATCTGCTATTTGTCCTTCAGGTGCTTCCACTGGAACTTTTGAAGCTTTTGAAAAGAGAGATAAAAATAATAAACTTTATTTAGGTAAAAGTGTTTTAAATGCAGTTAACTTAGTTAACACAAAGATTTCAAAAAAATTAAAAGGGCAAAGTATTCACAACCAAGAGAGAATTGATGCTTTGCTAATTAACTTGGATGGCACAAGACAAAAAACTAATTTAGGAGCTAATGCGATGTTAGCTGTTTCTATGGCTGTTAAAAAACTGTCTGCAAAAGCAAAAAAATTACCTTTGTATAAAACTTTTTCTCAAAAAAATAACTTTCAATTACCTTATCCATTAATGAACATTATTAATGGTGGAGCACATGCAAATAATGGTCTTAGAATTCAAGAGTTTATGATCAGACCGGATCGAGCAAAAAGTTTTTCTGAGGCAATGCGGATTTGTTTTGTAGTTATTAAAAACCTAAGTAAATTAATTAAAGATAAAGGTTTATCAACTTCAGTAGGCGATGAAGGTGGGTTTGCACCCATGATTAGTAGTAATAATCAAGCTTTAGATTTAATTGTGAGTGCAATTAAAAAATCAGGATTTGTTAATGGTAAAGATGTTTCTATTTGTCTTGATGTAGCTGCTAATGAATTATATAAAAAAAACAAATACTCTATTCATTCTAAAAGTTATATTTCAGTAGATAAATCCATTAAAGAATATCAAAAAATTATAAAAAAATATAAAATTAAGTCTATTGAAGATCCATTTGCTGAAAATGATTGGTTAGCATGGAATAAATTAATGAAATCAATAAAAAAAGTTCAGATTGTTGGAGATGATTTGTATGTGACAAATCTTGAAAGATTAAAGAAAGGTTTCTTAAATATTTCTTCAAATTCTATCTTGATCAAGCTAAATCAAATTGGCACTGTTTCAGAAACGTTAGATGTAATCAAATTTGCTCAAACAATTGGATATAAAACAATTATATCTCATCGATCAGGTGATAGTGAGGATACGTTTATTGCTGATTTATCAGTAGGCACTAATTCAAATCAAATTAAAACTGGATCTTTAGCTAGATCTGAAAGGGTTGCAAAATATAATCAATTAATCCGTATAGAAGAAGAACTTGGAAAAAAAGTGAGGATGAATAAGATCAATTAATGCTTCGATTAATAAAAAGAAATTATTTTTTATTAATATCTGTTTTTCTTATTTTTTATTTTGGTTTTAATTTAGTGTCTGGAGAAAGAGGCCTTTTTTCATATATAGAAAAGAAGGAACTTTTGTCTAACTTGAAAAAAGAAGAATTAACCCTAACTAATAAAATAGAAGACATGGATCATAAAAATTCACTTCTAAGTACTAATTTGGATCTTGATTATATTGAGACTTTAATTAGAGAACGATTTTTATTTGGTAAAAAAAATGAGACAATTTATATAATTAAAAAAGATGAAAAGTAGACATCCAGAAAAAGAAAACAAACCAGTTAATCCAATTAAAAAAAAACCTGAATGGATTAGATCTAAACTTACAAATAGTAAGGAATTCTTTTTAACTAAAACAATAGTAAATAATAATAATCTTGTAACTGTTTGTCAGGAAGCAAACTGCCCTAATATAACTGAATGTTGGAGTAAGCGACATGCAACTTTTATGATTATGGGAGATACCTGTACAAGAGCTTGTGCTTTTTGTGATGTTAAAACTGGTGTACCAGGAAAATTAGATCAACTTGAACCTGTTAAGATTGCAGAAGCAGTAAAAAAATTAAATTTAAAACATGTTGTAATTACTTCAGTGGATAGAGACGATTTAGATGATGGTGGATCAGAACATTTTTTTGAAGTGATTAATCAAACTAGACAATCAAACCCAAATACCACTATTGAAGTTCTTACACCTGATTTTTTAAGAAAAGGAGATGCGTATAAAAAAGTATTAGATGCTAAACCAGATGTTTTTAATCATAATATTGAAACTGTCCCTAGTCTTTATTTAAAAGTTCGACCTGGATCTAGATACTTTGCATCTTTAGAACTTTTGAAAAATGCAAAAAAAGTTAACAAAAATATTTTTACTAAATCAGGAATAATGGTTGGATTAGGTGAGACAAGAGACGAAATTTTACAAGTTATGGATGATTTAAGAGCTGCAGATGTTGATTTCATAACGATTGGTCAATATTTACAACCATCAAGTAAACATTATCCATTAGATCGATATTACACGCCAAAAGAATTTGAAGATTTAGGAACAATAGCAAAAGCTAAAGGATTTTTGTTAGTGTCTTCATCCCCTTTAACTAGATCTTCATATCATGCTGATGAAGATTTTGCGAAACTTCAACAAAATAGATTAAAAAATAATTAATGCCAAAAGCATCAGTTAAGCGATTAATTGATAACAGAAAAGATAAACTAATCGAGTTTGTTTTAGATATCGAAAAATACCCAGAATTTATTCCTTTCTGTGATAATTCAAAAGTTTATGAGAGAAGTGATAACGGAGATACAATAAATATAATTGCTGATCTTACAATAGGTAAGGGGCCGTTTAAGGATACATTTAAAAGTGACGTTAAATTAAATAAAAAACATGATCATATTCATGTTGTTAATTTAGGTGGACCATTAAATCATTTGGAAAATAATTGGAAATTTATTGAAGTAGGAAATGATGCTGATGGTTACAAAACAGAAGTTTTTTTTGATATTGATTTTGAAATCGAAAATAAGTTTTTAAATATTTTAATGACAAAATCTTTTCAATTTGGTTTAGAAAAGATAGCAGATGCATTTCAAAAAAGAGCTGAAAGTATTAAATAATTTTACTGATTATCTTAATTACATTACGAACTGTTGATTTTTGAATTGAATTACGATTTTTTGATTTAAATTTATTTTCTTTAATAAGCAAAGCTTTACCTTTTTTGACCCCAATATAAACAAGGCCAACAGGCTTTTCTTTTGATCCCCCTCCCGGTCCAGCAATTCCTGTTATGGAGATGTTGATTTTACTCTTTGAAATTTTAGATAAATTTTGAACCATTGCTTTACAACACTCTTGGCTTACCGCACCATATTTCCTAATAATATTTTTATTAACCTTTAATATCTTTGTTTTAGCTTGATTAGAGTAAGTGATTAGACCCATTTGAAAGTATTTTGATGAATTAGCCAATTTAGTCAAATTATGAGCCAATAACCCACCCGTACAAGACTCCGCTACAGATATAGTTATTTTTTTTTTAATTAATTTTTTATGAAGTAATTGAATACTCATTAGAATTTTAAACTTATTAAATATATCAATATCATTGAATATAACCCTGCCATTATATCATCCATAATTATCCCAAAATAGTTTTTATGATTTTTATCAAAATAACTTACTGGAAAAGGTTTTAAAATGTCAAAAAATCTAAAAAAAATAAAAGATAAAATATAATAAATTTCAATGGAAATGCTTATTTGATTAGTTTGATTTAAATACAATAACAAAATTAAAGGCATGGATTGTCCCAAAACTTCATCGATTACTATTTGTCTTGGATCTTTATTTGTAAATTCAGATTCAGCATCTTTAACTGCATAAAATGAATAAAAAAATAAAAGTATAAAAAAAATAATTGAAAACTTAAGATCTGTGTAACCTAAAATTTCATAAGCTATATAAATAAAAACAGCTGTAACAGCAGAGGTTACAGTTCCAGGAATTTTTGTTAGATATCCATAACCAAAGAAAGTGGATAACAAAACATTTATTTTCTTCATTGTGTTATTGAGCAAATAACCTCACAAGCTATTGCTTTTTCCTTTCCAATTAATCCAAGTTTTTCTACCGTTTTACCTTTTAGGTTAATTAATTCTTTATCAATATTTAATAAATTAGACAGAGATTTGATTATTTTATCGCGATATTTTGAAACTTTTGGATGTTCACATATTAAATTTATATCTAAATTATTTATATAAAAGTCATTATTATTTAATATTTCAACAATAGGTTTAAGCATTTTAGGGGATCTAATATTTTTATATTTTTTTTGATTATCTGGAAAAAAAGTACCAATATCTTTTTTTCTCATTGCGCCAAGAAGAGAGTCAATTATTGAGTGAATAATCACGTCTCCATCTGAATGACCTTTAAGTCCTGAGTGATAAGGAATTTTTGTACCACCTAGAAAAAGTTTTTTTCCTCTTACTAATCTATGAATATCAAAACCTATACCAAAAAATGTTTTATTAGTTTCAATATCTTCTTTAAATGTAATTTTGTAATTTAAATTTTCTCCTTTAATAAATTTAACTTTTAAATTGTTTTCAATAAACAATGATGCTTCGTCAGTAATTTTATTATTTTGTTTATTTGAAAGACTATATAAATCTTTAAATTTAAATGCTTGAGGGGTTTGAGTTAAAATTGAATTATTTCGATTTAAGTTAAAAAGTTGGTTTTTTACTTTGTATTTAATAGAATCTTTTGAATGTATGGAAGGTATTACTGCTTTATTGTTTTTAAGGGATTTAATTAGCTTTTTTAAAAGCTTTATTGTGAAATTTGGTCTAGCTGCATCGTGAATTAGAATATTGCTAGGTTTAAATTTTTTTATATATTTTAAGGCTATTAAAGAAGAATCAGATCTTTCTTTACCACCTTTAATAATTGATACATTCTTGGGGAATTTTTCCTTAATATTTTTTTTATTATTTACAACTAATATAATTTTTTTAAACAGCTTTGATTTCATTGCCTTTTCTAAAGAATGTTTAAAAAGAGCCTTGTTTTTATAAATATTGAATTGCTTTTGTTTTTTTGAATTAAATCTTTTGCTTTGTCCTGATGCTAGTATTATAAAATAATTATTCATTTATATGATAGTTTTTATATTCAAATGTACGAATTTATTAAAAAAAATATATATCTAATAATATTATTTATTATCACATTATCGATAGGTTTTTTAACCTTTTTAACTTTTATAGATAAAGGATTTATTGAATTAACGGATCAAAATTTACAATTTTTATTAGTTCTAAATATTGTTCTTTTAGTAGCACTTTTTGTTTTTATTTTTATTGAAATTAAAAGTGCAATCAAAAATGATATCGATAAAGATGGTTTAAAATCAAATAAAAAATATATTACATACTTTGGTTTATTTACTTTAATTCCATCACTATTAATTTCAATATTTTCACTCTTTTTATTTTCTTTTGCTTTAGAAAAGTATTTTGACAAAAAAGTTACAACAGTTGTTAACAATTCTTATGAGTTAGCAAGAAATTATGTTGAGGAAATAAGAAATAAAATTCAATCTGATATAGTTTTAATAGCTTTTGATACAAATAAAAGTAAAAAATTTCTTAATGATAATCAAAATGAATATAAGAGATTTTTAAATACACAAAAATTGATAAGAGATGTTGATGAGGTGCATATTATAGATATTAATAAAAAACTTTTATTTTCAACTTTAAATGATAATCAACTATATGTCCCTCCAGTTGATAAAGCTTTAAACTTGGTTTTAGATGACGATCGTCCTTTAAAGATTATTAATGCACCAGAAAATATTTCTGCAGCAATAATGAGACTCCAAAATTTTGAAGATAGATTTTTATATGTAGTTAAGTATCTAGACAAAGATATTTCTAGATATTTAACTGAGTCTCAAGAAGCTATTAATTTTTATTATATCGTTGAAGAAAAAAGCACTGGTATTAAAATCTCGTTTGCTATTATTTATATTATTGTTGTAAGTGTTTTATTATTTGTCTCTATATCTATCGCGATCAGATTTTCATCTAGGTTTTTTAGATCTATTAATAATTTAATTCATGCATCAACATCCATTGGACAAGGGAATCTTAATGCAAAAGTCCCTGAGGTTAAGACAGATAAAGATTTAGAAACCTTAAATAAAAATTTTAATTCAATGATAGATAGGCTTAAAAGCCAGCAAGAAAAGTTAATTATTAATGAAAGACACGAAGCTTGGAGTAATATTGCAAGAAAATTAGCTCACGAAATCAAAAATCCTTTAACACCTATTCAATTAACTATAGATAGAATGAAAAATAAATTTTCAAAAGAAATTAAAGACGGTGATAGGGAAAATTTTGAGGAAAATTTAAAAATAATTAATAATCAAATTAGGCAAATTGGAAATTTAGTGAACGAATTTTCTGATTTCGCTAGAATGCCAAAACCTATTTTAAAAAAAAATAATTTAGTTCAAATTATAAATGAAAATATAAAACTACTAAGTGAATTGGATAATTCTATTAATATTGAGTTCAAAAGAAATCAGGAAATAATTGTTTTAGATAGTGATAAAGAACAGTTAAGTAGAGTTTTTTTTAATTTACTAAAAAATTCTATAGAAAGCATTCAGCAAAAAGCTGAAAATAACGCTAATTTTAACAAAAAAATTACTATTGAAGTTAATGACTCAAATAACCACATTACAATTAATTTCAAAGATAATGGTATTGGTTTTGGAATATTTGCAGCAAATATTAAAGATATTTTAAATCCATATTTTACTACTAAAAAAAATGGTACAGGTTTGGGACTTTCTATTGTAAGTAAAATTATTAATGATCATAATGGGAATATTGATTTTATTGACCTTAAGGACGGAGCAGAAATTAAAATAAATTTAAATAAATAAAATGAGTTCTGAAATATTAATCGTCGATGATAATGCAGATATAAGAAATATTATAAATGAATTAATTATAGACGCAGGGTACAAGACGCGACTTGCTGCAAATTATAATCAAGCTTTAGCAGAAATTGATAAAAAACTTCCTGATGTTGCAATATTGGATGTAAAATTAGATAAAGGAGATAATGATGGTATAGAGCTTTTATCTCATATAAAATCTAAAGATAAAGATGTGCCTGTCATTATAATTTCTGGTCATGCTAGTATTGAAATGGCTGTAAAATCACTTCATGAAGGTGCTTTCGAATTTATTGAAAAACCATTTGATCAAGAAAGATTACTTAATTTTGTTAAAAGGGCAGTTGAAAATTTTAATTTAAAAAAGCAAAACAGAGATTACGAAAGTAAATTATTTTCATCTTATGAATTAATAGGAGACAGCAAAAATATATTGAATATTCAAAATCAAGTAGAAAAGATTTCAGTTACAGAAAGTAGAGTTTTTTATTAATGGACCATCTGGTTCCGGCAAAGAATTGGTCGCAAGAAAAATTCACAAGCTATCTAAAAGAAGTAAAAATCAGTTCATAATATTAAACGGTGCCTTACTAGATTCAAATAAATATGAACTTGAGTTATTTGGAGAAGAAAAAGAAAATGGATCTATTTCGTATGGTGCTCTTGAAAAAGCAAATAAAGGAACTCTATTAATAGATCAAGTTTCAGAAATACCTTTAGATATACAATCTAAGATATTAAGAGTTTTGACAGATCAAAAATTTAAGAGAGTTAATGGTGCTAATGATGTAAGTGTAGATGTAAGATTAATTTGCTCATCAAGTAAAGATTTAAAAAAAGAAATAGAAATTGGAAATTTTAGAGAAGATTTATTTCACAGAATAAATGTTTTTGAGATTAACATTGAACCATTAAGCCAAAGAATTTCTGATATTCCTTTGTTAATCAAATATTTTTCAAGAAAAATATCTGAGAATTATAATATTAAAGAATTAGATATAGATGAAAATAATAGTTATATTCTCAATCATAATTGGCATGGTAATGTTAGAGAGTTAAGAAATTTAATTGAGAGAATAGCTATATTACAACCTGACACTAAGGATAAAATTTCAAACATTATTAAGGAATCTCTAAAAAATACAAATTTTGACGATCAATTGGCCGAAAATAGCCTTTCTGTGCCATTAAAAGAAGCTAGAGAAAAGTTTGAAAAGGAGTATTTAACTATTCAATTAAAAAAGTTTAATGGAAATATTTCTAAAACAGCTAATTTTGTTGGCATGGAAAGAAGTGCGTTACATAGAAAATTAAAAGGTTTGGGCATCAAAGAATTTAATTAGATGAATATAATCATTTGTGGAGCTGGAAGAGTAGGTTTCACTATAGCAAAACAGCTTAGTGAGCAAGGTCATTCCATAACTGTTATTGATCCTTCTAGCGAAGATATTCAAAAAATTGATGATGCTTTAGACGTTAAAGCTATAGTGGGAAAAGGGACTTATCCTTCTATACTTGAAAAAGCTAACGCAGCAGAGACCGACATGATTATAGCAGTTACGAGAAATGATGAAATTAATATGCTTATTTGCCAAATAGCATTTTCAATTTTTAAAATTCCAAAAAAAATAGCTAGAATAAGATCTCAAGATTATCTAAACCCAAAATTTACAAGAGTTTACAATAAAGAGAATCTGCCAATAGATGTAATTATTTCACCTGAGATTGAAATTGCCAAATCAATTCAAAGAAAACTTGAGGCACCAGGAGCACTAGATAGCGTTCCATTTGCTGATAATAAAATTAGATTATTAGAAATTCTAATTAATGAAAATTGTAAATTAATTAATATTAAACTTAACGATTTAACTAAAAAACATCCTAATTTAGATGCAAATATTATAGGAATTATCAGAGATGATAAATTCATAATTCCGAAAAAAAATGATGATGTAAGAAAAGATGATAAAATTTATGTGATAATAAATTCATCACAAATGTCAGACACTTTAGAAGTTTTTGGACATGACGAGAAAGTATCTAAAAATATTTTAATCGTTGGTGGAGGTAACATAGGTTTTAATTTAGCTAAAAACGTTGAAGAAACTTTGGATGCAGCGCGAGTTAAAATTATTGAAAAAAATAAAGAAAGAGCTGAATTTCTTGCTAGCGAATTAAATAATACTATTGTCATTAATGGAGATGCTTTAGATGAAGAGGTTCTTGTAGAGGCTAATTTACAAGAAGCTGAAACAGTTCTCGCTTTAACCAATGATGATGAGGATAATTTGATGGTAAGTGTTCTTGTTGAAAAATTTGCAAAAGATGAAAAAGATATTGATGACAAAAGAACAATGGCTTTAATTAATAAGCCGAATTATTCTTTGTTACAAAACTCTTTGAAAATTGATGACCTTATTGATCCTAGAATGAATACTGTATCAAGTATTTTAAAACATATTCATAAAGGTACAATTGAAACAGCTTACACAATTATGAATGGTGAATATGAAGTAATAGAAGCAGAAATTATAGAAACATCAGAACTTATAAATAAAGAATTAAAAAACTCAAACTTACCTGATGAGATAAGAATTGGAGCAGTCTTAAGAGAAAATAAAGTTATAATACCTCGATCAAATTTTGTTTTTCAAAAAGAGGATAAAGTTGTTTTTTTAGCAAAGAAAGACTCAATTTCAGTAGTAGAAAATATATTTAGAATTAGTTCTATTTAATTAAATGCCATTTTTAAGAGTAAAGTATTTAAGTTTCTTTTTTATATTAATCTCTATTTTTTCTTTTTTTAATATTATTTACTCTTATTATTTTAATTTATATTTAAATCTAAACACATATTATTTTAGCTTAATCATTTCTTTGATCATTGGAATAATTTTTTACAAAATTAAAACTAATCAAAATAAACCTACAATTTATGAAAAAATATTGACTGTTTTATTGGGATACGTTTTGATGCCTTTGATTTTATCAATACCTTTTTATTTAAGTATTTATAATTTATCTTTTTTAAATTCTTTATTTGAGGCAGTTTCTGGATTCACTTCAACAGGTTTTACTGTCTTTGAAAACATTAAACATATTGATCAAGGTTTAATTTTATGGAGATCATCAATACAATGGATAGGTGGGTTGTATTTTTTATATTCTATTATTTTTTTAATTGATATTTATGACGAAAGTTCAAAAAAATCTTTAACTAATTTTTTATCTTTTAATTCTACTGAAATTTTAAAACAATCAATTAAAATTCTTTTATTATACTCAGGATTAACTATATCAATTTTTATTATTTTAAATATTCTTGGAATTAGATCACTTAATTCACTGAATTTAGCAATGACGATAATTTCCTCAGGGGGATTTCTGCCTGTAAATGAACTCTCGTCAATTTTAGTAAATGATTTTCAAATAATTGTATTTTCTCTTTTAATGTTGATTTCTTTTTTTAGTATTTTTTTTACATATAATTTAATTTTTCTAAGAAAAAAAAATTTAAATTTTTTTTATGAAGACATACATTTATTTTTATATTTTATTGTAGTTGTAAGTATATTTTTTGTTTTTTTTAGCTAT
>CACJIB010000017.1 GCA_902593405.1 uncultured Pelagibacteraceae bacterium
TCCGTAATGGACAAATAAATCTCCCAGTTTTTTTTGGACATCAGTTACTTCAAATTTAAAATCATTTGATACTATTTCGCCAGCATCACCAACTTGCCCACCAGACTCACCATAGAAAGGGGTTTGATTTACAATAATCATTCCTTCATCATTTTCTTTTAATTGATCAACTTCTTTATTATCTTTTAAAAGAGATAAGACGATACCTTCAGCTTGGTTAGTTTCGTATCCTAAGAATTCAGTTGCTTCTAATTTATCTTTTATTCCAAACCAAATATCTTCAATCGCTGCATCACCAGAACCTTTCCAATTTTTCTTAGCAAGTTCTCTACTTTCCTTCATCAAAGATTGAAACTTTTCAGTATCAATTGACATTGATTTGTTTCTTAAAATATCTTCGGTAAGATCTAATGGGAAACCATAGGTGTCATATAATTTAAATGCTACTTCACCTGGCAACACTTTATCTATTTTAGATATTTCATCATTTAAAATTTTTATTCCTCTGTCTAAGAGAACTAAGAATTTTTCCTCTTCCATTTTTAAAGTTTCTTTAATTAAAGACTCTGCTCTAACTAACTCTGGATAGTTTCCTGACATTTCACTTTTAAGAGTCTCGAACAAATTGTAAAAAACTGGTTCCTTAGATCCAAGTAAATGAGAATGTCTCATCCCTCTTCTCATAATTCTTCGAAGAACATATCCTCTTCCTTCATTTGAAGGTAAAACTCCTTCAGCAATTAAAAATGAACTAGCTCTTAAGTGATCAGCTATAACTCTAAAACTTGAAAGATTAGATTTATCTGATTTAACTTTTACAATTTCTGAGGCTGAGTTAATTATTTTTTTAAAATGATCTGTTTCATAATTATCATGAGTGCCTTGTAGTAAAGCTGCAATTCTTTCCAGCCCCATTCCTGTATCAACAGATGGTTTTGGAAGATTTATTCTTTTATCTTTTGTGACTTGCTCAAATTGCATAAAGACTAAATTCCAAATTTCTATAAACCTATCTCCATCTTCGTCTTTACTTCCAGGCAATCCTCCTGGTAAATGATCACCATGGTCAAAGAATATTTCAGAACAAGGGCCACAAGGACCTGTCTCACCCATAGACCAAAAATTGTCTGATGTAGCAATTCTAATAATTCTATCATCGCTAAAACCCGCTATTTTCTTCCAAAAATTAAAGGCTTCATCATCTTCATGGAACACTGTCACATAAAGTCTATTTTTATCTATTCCAAAATCTTTGGTTATTAAATCCCAAGCATAATGAATTGCTTGTTCTTTAAAATAATCTCCAAAAGAAAAATTTCCTAACATTTCAAAAAATGTATGGTGACGAGGTGTGTAACCAACATTTTCTAAATCATTATGCTTACCACCTGCCCTTACACATTTTTGTGACGTTGTGGCTCTAACATAATCTCTTTTTTCTAATCCTGTAAAAACATTCTTGAACTGGACCATTCCAGAGTTGGCAAACATCAATGTAGGATCGTTATTTGGAACTAAATTACTAGATTCCACAATCTTGTGATCGTTCTTTTCAAAATACTTTAAGAAAGTATTTCTTATTTCATTGAGTGTTTTGTCTGCCATATTTTTAAAATACAGCTTTTTTATTCTATGTCTAGATATCGAAGGGAAAAAAGGCGCTTAAATTAAGCGCCTTTTATTAATAAAGATGACCTATTAATTCTTTTTAGATGGAGGAGTAGCTTCTGCTTTATCAGCTTCTTCTTTTTCAGCTACTTTCTTTTCTTTTTCCAATTTTTCAGGATCGATTGGATTTCCTTCTATTTTCTTAGAAATCACACCTGCTTTTTCTCTAATTGCCATTTCAATTTCTGCAGCAACTTTGGGATTTTGAGCTAAATAAGTCTTAGCATTCTCTCTACCTTGACCAATCTTCTCACCTTTGTAAGCATACCAAGCACCTGATTTTTCAATTATATCTGCTTTAGAACCAAGATCGACTAGTTCACCCATCTTGCTAATTCCTCTTCCATACATCAAGTCAAATTCAACAACTTTAAATGGTGGTGCTACTTTATTCTTAACTACTTTCACTCTTGTAGAGTTACCAATAATTTCATCTTTATCTTTGATGGCACCAATTCTTCTAATATCCATTCTTACAGATGAGTAAAACTTAAGTGCATTACCACCTGATGTTGTTTCTGGGCTTCCAAACATAACTCCAATTTTCATTCTAATTTGGTTAATGAAAATCATCATTGTATTTGTGTTTGATATTGAACCAGTTAATTTTCTTAACGCCTGACTCATTAATCTTGATTGAAGACCAACATGATGATCTCCCATCTCGCCTTCAATTTCAGCTTTTGGAGTTAATGCTGCAACAGAGTCGATTACGATTACTGAAATAGAGCCTGATTTTACTAGTGTATCAGCGATTTCTAATGCTTGTTCACCTGTATCTGGCTGTGAAATTAAAAGTTCTTCAGTATTTACACCTAATTTTTTTGCATAAACTGGATCTAATGCATGCTCTGCATCAACAAATGCACAAATGCCTCCAGCTTTTTGAGCTTCAGCAACAACTTGTAGTGCTAATGTTGTTTTTCCAGATGACTCTGGTCCATAAACTTCAATAATTCTTCCTTTTGGTAATCCGCCTATACCTAAAGCTAAATCAAGACTTAAAGAACCTGTTGAAACAGACTCAATATCCATCGCTCTCTTTTCACCAAGCTTCATTACAGAACCTTTTCCAAAATTATCTGTAATTTGAGCTATCGCAGCGTCTAACGCTTTGTTCTTTTCTTTAACGTCCATTTCTTGATCTTTAGTAGATTTAACTACTTTTAGGTTATTTTTCGTCATTTTTTGCCTCTTTTTTTAAATTTTTTAACACTCGAATCATTAAATAAATGTACACATTTTGTTCTCATTAGCAATATATTTATTTTTTAGGCTTAAAAATCAAATAATTACTTAAGTTTTAGATATTGGCTGTTTAGCAAGCCTACTGCCTTAAGCAAATTGTATTGAGCCATTAGATAGTTTTTCTCAGAGCTTGCTAAAGAAATTTGAGCTGAAAGTAATAATGCATTTGATTGGATAACATCTAAAGTAGTTCTGGAACCTCTTTCATATTCTGCAGCAATTCCTTCATTAGCTATTTCAGCAGCATTTACTTGAACTCTAACTGAATTTAAAAAACTTTCAGAGGACTCTAGACTAGACCAAGCACTTGCTACATTTGTTTCATTTGTTCTTACAGCATCATCTAACAATAATCTTTTTCTTGTAGTCAAATTTGAATTTTTTGAGATAGTTGATCTTTTTTTTCCACCTGAATAAAAAGGCCAATTAACAGTTGCCTTCAATACGTCTTTTTCTCTTTCATCATAGGTAGAACTTAGATCATCAGTATAAGATCTTTCTAGAGATAAAGAAGCTGTTGGTTTTAAATCTGATTCTGAAATTGCTAATTCTTTTTCAGCTTTAGCTAAATCAAATTTTGCTATTTGAATATCAGGATTATTTTGTTTTGAAATACTAATTGCTTCATTTAAAGATTTTGGAATACTAACTATTGCATTTGAATTTTTCTGAAGTTGGTTAGGATCACTTATTTTACCAATGATATTTTCATAATTAAGTTTACTAATTAATAAATCACTTTTAGCTTTCGCAAACTGAGCTTGTGCACCTGCAAGAGAGGACTCGGATTGTGCTAAGTCAGTATTTGTAATTTGACCTCTATCTCTTCTAATTTTATCATTTTCAACTTGTCTAATTAATAGATTTAAATTTTTTCTATTAATATCTAAAGTTTCTCTAGATAAAATTAAACTTGTAAACGCATTAATTGCATTATGTAAAATATCTTGTTCTTTTTTAATTAACTGTGCTTTAGCTAGATCTAATGCAGTAATGTTTTTCTGAAGGGTTAAATCTCTTCCAAAATCTAATAAAGTTTGTTCTAATTTAATTGAAGTGGTGAATGGGTCCACATCAGTTACACTTGCATCACCTCCACTTTGGTTGGTAAGCTTATTAGTATTTTCAAAGCTTTGAGATCCACTTAATGTTAATGAAGGTTTATAGTCAGCCTTTGCAATATTCACATCCTCCTCTGATGCTTTAATATTTTCTCTTTCAGCATTTAATTGAGTATTATTTTTGTAAGTTTGATTTAATGCATCGAGAAGAGTAACAGCGTAAGCATTACTAAAATAAAATATTGATACGATTACTATTAAAAATATTTTTTTCATTTCGATTTATATACAGCAGTTTTAATTTGATGCTTACTGTTTAAATTTAAAATTATAGATGCATATTTAGGCATATTTTTGAACATGTTCTGAGTAATTCTTTGATAGGTTTGCATAAAATTAATCACATCACCCTTACTCATTATTTTATGTCCACCTTTCTTCTTTGTTTTTAACCAAAGTTTATGTTCCTGCTTTAATCTCCACTTTTGTAATAAACTAAAGTTTTTTGCTTTTAAGTAAATCATACAATTTAACTGAGAATATAGCTTTTTATATTTAGTTTTTAATTGCTGATTAACATATTTTCTCCAAATGAGTTTGTGATCATTTGCTTTTTCGAGAGAATTAATTGATTTTTTTAATGACTTATTAGTTTCTGCTCTTGCTCCAACACACCATCCTTCAAAAATAATTACATCTGGTCTTTTATTAATTGTGTTCCATTTATTTTTAGGAAATCTGTCATCAATTGCCTTATTAAAATTTGGTAATTTCATTTTGTTAAATTTTTTACTTTTTGATTTTTTAAAAAAATCTAGCATCATATTAATATCATGTGTGCCTGGAACACCTCTAGTTAATAACATTGGGTGTACTTTTTTTGATAAAGCTATTCTTTCTTTTCTAGTTTTATAAAAATCATCAATTGAAATCTTAAATACTTTTAATTTAAAATACTTTTCTAATATTATCTTTATTATTGAACTTATAGTTGTTTTGCCTGTTCCTTGTCCTCCAGCTAGTCCAACTAAGTAAGGTTTTTTGTTGTTAGCTTTTTTTGTGATCCAGAAACATATCGGGATTATATAATTCTTAATCATGCCTTCTTTATTGCCAAACTTTTCAGTCGAAGTTTCTTGTGATTTAATAAATTTAAAACAATCTTTTTTAACTTTCTTAAAACACTCTTCAGATAGTTTCATCAGACTTTTATTTTTCTTGATCCATTGGATGGTTAAGACCATCAAAAAAGGCTACTTCTTTTAGATCTTCTACTTTAACTTCATCTACACAGCCTAAATTAAATCCAGTCATAGCTGGTGCACTTCTAGGATTGTGATGAGTATAAATTCCACATTCAATACAAAAGTAGTGGTTAGCAACTTTAGTATGGTACTGATAAAGTTTTAATTTATCTTGTCCTTTAGTGACTTTAAAATCTTCATTTTTAATCATACCCATAATTGCATTTTTTCTTTTACAAATAGAACAATTACATCTTACGATTTTTGCTAATTCGTTTACTGTAGCATTAATTTCTGCTTCCACAGCTCCACAATGACAATTTAATTTCATAATTCTCTCTAATTTATTTTAAATTTTTTTTTGCTGCAATCTTATTTCCATCCATATCTCTTATATAAGCATAATAATTACCATCGCTTCTTACTCCTGGCGCACCTTCATCCACAGCTCCCTTGGACATCGCAATTTCGTAAAATTTTTCTACTGCCTCTTTAGTTTCTGCTAAAAGTGTTATTTGTGTTCCATTGCCGAAGGTTGCTGTTTCACCATTTACAGGATCTGTTACGTAGAATTGAGCCTTATCAGGCTCACTTGAATGAGCATAACCAATATATTTTTCTGTTGTTACCATTTTTTTTAATTTTAAAGGTTCGAGAACAGCATCATAGAACTCACTCGATTTTTTATAATCATTAGAACCAACCATTACAAAATCTAAAATATTCATAATTTATTTTTAATTATTTATCATATGCTTCGTAAACTTTTTCTCTTTCACTTTTGTTCATTCCCTTGGTTTCTTCTATAAACTTATTTCTTAATTCTCTTGTTTTTAATATGAAAAAACAAACAGTATCTTTGCTATGGTAAACTGCTTTTAGTTCATCATCTATTTCGTTTAACTCCTCTGGAATATCAGCTTTAATGCAAATCATAATTTTCCTTTATAAATCACTTTAAGACTACTTATTGTAAAATTTATCCACATGTCCACCAAATGTTGTTTTGGATGTTCACGTTTTGATTCACTTTTGATTCAATTACGGACTCAAAATACAACCTCTTGAGTGTATTGAATAAATGGTCTATAAAGTAGAACAAAACAAGAACATGAAACTAACAATCCCTTATTATCTCCATAAAGCAGGCGCTGGTTTTCCTTCCCCCGCTACTGATTATATCGAAGAAGATATTGATCTGAACATGCATTTAATAAGAAATGTTCCGGCAACTTTCATCATCAGAGTTCAAGGTAAATCGATGGTTGATGTTGGAATTAATGATGGTGACTTATTAGTGGTTGATAAAAGTTTAAAACCAAAAAACTTTTCAACAGTGATTGCAAATGTTCATGATGAGCTTGTGGTTAAAACTTTAGTTCAAGAACGAGATAAAAAATTTTTAACTTCTGGATCTAAAGAATTTTCTGACAGGATTTTAATTAACGAAGAACAAGATATTTTTATTTGGGGGGTTGTTACTTATGTCATCCATTCAACATACTAAAAAAATAGCATTAATTGACTGTAATTCTTTTTATGTTTCATGTGAGCGATTATTTAATCCAAAGATAAGAAGAAAGCCTGTTGTAGTTTTGTCCAATAATGATGGCTGTATTATTTCAAGATCAAATGAAGCAAAAGCTTTAGGGATTAAAATGGGAGAACCCTACTTTAAAGCAAAAGATATTATTCTTAAAAACAAAGTTGAAGTTTTCTCATCAAACTATTCTTTATATGGAGATTTATCTAGAAGAGTGATGCGAACTCTTAAAAGATTTAATTCAGAAATAGAAGTTTACTCTATTGATGAAGCTTTTTTAGATTTATCAAACTTTCCTGATAGTGAAGTAGAAAAAGTTGGAAAAGAAATTAGAGAAACAGTTTTGCAATGGACTGGTATCCCAACCAGTATTGGAATAGCCAATACAAAAACTTTAAGTAAAGTTGCAAATCATATTGCAAAGAAAAAACAATCAGGGGTGACAAGCTTAATTGGAATAGAAAATTTAGATCCTATTTTAGAAAAAGTTGAAATTAATGATGTTTGGGGTGTTGGTAGACAACTAACTAAGTTTTATCAAAAACATGGAATTTATAATGCTAAACAATTAAAAAATAAATCTAATACATGGATCAAGAAAAGTTCAAATGTTCTAAGTTCAAGAACTGCAATGGAACTTAGAGGAGTTTCTTGTATTGGATTGGAGACAACTACTACTAAAAGAAAGAGCTGTGTGGTTTCAAGATCATTTGGAAAAAGAATTGAAACTTTTCAAGAATTAAAAGAAGCGGTTGCCAACTATTGTTTAAATGCATCTGAAAAGATTAGATCGGAATCTTTAGTTGCAAAAGCAATTACTGTATTTGTTAGAACCAGTCCTTTTCAAAGAAACTTTGGTTATTATTCAAATGCAAAGACAGTTGATTTTCCAATTGCAACAAACAATAGTATTGAAACAGTTAAGACAGCAGTTTCAATATTAGAAAGTATTTTTAAAAATGGTTACCGTTATCAAAAAGCAGGTGTCATGCTAACAGGGTTATCTAATGCAAGTGATAAAACAAATTTATTTACATCTGAAAAAGATGAAAAAATTAATAGCTTAATGCGATCAATTGATAACACTAATCATCGATACGGAAGATCTACCTTGAGTGTTGCAAGCGCTGGAGTTCATAAAAAGTGGAATATGCGAAGACAGTATTCTTCTAAAATTGATACGGCTGATTTCTATTGTTTACCAACGATTAGAACTTAGATCAAAAACTCTATAGTCCACCTGATGAGAATAAAAATTTGGCAACATCTTCAACACCAATTTGCTTTTTCATTTGGCAGAAAACATAAGGTAAGCCATTTCGGGCCTTTTTTACGTCTTCTTTCATAGTTTCAAGATTAACTTCTACATGAGGAGCTAAATCTGTCTTGTTAATAATTAACAAGTCTGATTTTTGAATGGCAGGGCCACCTTTTCTAGGGATATCTCCACCCATACCAACGTCAATAACATAAATTGATAGATCAACTAATTCAGGACTAAAAGTTGCTGCTAAATTATCTCCACCAGACTCGATTAAAATCAAATCAAGATCAGGAAATTTTTTTTTCATATTTTCTACAGCAAGCATATTAATTGAAGCATCTTCACGTATTGCCGTATGTGGACATCCTCCTGTTTCAACTCCTTTAATTCTCTCAAGAGGTAAAGCTTGGACTTTCATTAAAAATTCTGCATCCTCTTTTGTATAAATATCGTTTGATATTACAGCCATAGAAATTTTCTTAGATAAAAATTTACATAATTCAGCTGTTAAACTTGTCTTCCCTGCACCAACTGGTCCACCTATTCCAACTTTTAATGGTCCATTTATATTTTTCATGTTTTATAAATTCGTGTTTTTAAATTTTCATGTCTGATACTGTAGATATCGCTATTAAAACAAATTCCACCTAGATCTTCTAAATTTAAATTTTCACTTTCTTTTTCTATTTCTCTAATTAAATCATAAGTTTGAATTATACAGTCTTGTCCAATTTTTTGTCCGATTGGTATGTGTTTGATACAAACATTTATTAGATTTGATACAAAAGATTGCAGATAAGATACAATCGTTAAATTTAAGGGTATGTCAAAATGTTTGGCTGCTTTAGCAACAGCAATTGGGTATGCAGTATTTTCAAGAATTTTAAAATCCCAACTATCAGCTAAAACTTTTCTAAAAGCATTACCCATTTCAATAGACTCTATTTTTCTTTCCTTACTTGGACAAAGTGATAGGGCCAGTTCATTTAATTCTTCCCCTTGATAGGTATATTTCATTAAAATTACATCATTTTTACCAGTGCCATATTTTAAGATGCATTTTAAATAATCCAAAATATCTTCTTTTGAATTAATTAAATTATCATTAATCATCGCCTCTAAACCATGAGAATATGAAAAACTTCCAATAGGAAATGATGGTGAAAACCAAGTTTGAAGAATTTGCAAAGACTCTTTCAAATCTTTTTTATTTTTTAATTTAGTGTTTATGGCTATGGGTTCTACCAATTCCATATGCTCCTCCCTCTGGTTTAAAAGGTCTTAAAACTTTCTTAACCTTTCCACCTAATTTTAATATCATTTTTTTTATTACTTCGTCATACTGTATAAAAATTCTATCTTTTTCAATTTGACATGGCATATGCCTATTTCCAATATGCCAAATTAATTGCATTAAATTTTTTCCTTTTATTTCAAGCAACCTTTCTTTTTTGTGTTTGATTAAAATCAAATTTCCACTTTGAAGCCTAAACGCTTGATTTTCTGAAAGTGATTTTGTCTCTGGTAAATTGACTAAAAATTCAAAACCATTATCTGAAACAAGTTTTTTTCTTCTTAAAAATCTCTCATCATAAGATAAAGATATGTGATCTTTTGCTTTATTTTTGGCAATTTTATTAACTATTAAAAAACAATTATCCATAAGCTAAAACATAAAATATCTTTGTGCCAAAGGGAGTTCTTTAGCTGGTTCACAGGTAATTATCTCACCATCAGCTTTTACCTCGTATGTCTCGGGATTTACCTCAATTTTTGGACACTTGTTGTTTAAAATCATATCTTTTTTAGAAATGGCTCTTGTGTTTTCTACAGGTAATAAGTCTTTTCTAATACTTGCATCTTTTAAAGAATTCTTTTCAAGAGCTAGTTTGCTTGTGAAAATTACTGAAGATTTCTCCAAAGAAGTTCCAAATGATGAAAACATTGGTCTAGTGTATACTGGCTGAGGAGTTGGAATTGATGCATTTGGGTCCCCCATCTGCGCACAAGCTATACTTCCACCTATTAAAATCATCTCTGGCTTTGCACCAAAGAATGCTGGGTCCCAAAGAACTAAATCTGCACGTTTATTTTTTTCAATACTACCAATATGTTTTGAAATCCCGTGAGCAATTGCAGGATTAATCGTGTATTTTGCTAAATATCTTTTAACTCTAAAGTTGTCATTGTCTCCTTTTTCCTCTGGTAAACTTCCTCTTTGAACTTTCATTTTATGTGCAGTTTGCCAAGTTCTAATGATAACCTCTCCAACTCTACCCATAGCCTGACTATCTGATGCAATAATTGAAAAGGCACCCATGTCATGAAGAATATCTTCTGCTGCGATAGTTTCTCTTCTTATTCTACTTTCGGCAAATGCTACATCCTCCGGAATTGATTTATCGAGATGGTGACAAACCATAAGCATATCTAAATGTTCCTCTATTGTATTAACTGTGTATGGCCTAGTAGGGTTTGTTGAAGAAGGAATAACATACTCCTCTCCACAAACTTTAATTATATCTGGTGCATGTCCACCGCCAGCACCCTCTGTATGAAAAGCATGAATAGTTCGTTTGTTAATTGCTTTGATGGTATTTTCTACAAAACCACTTTCATTTAAAGTGTCTGTGTGAATCATTACTTGCACATCATTTTTGTCAGCAATATTTAAACAATTATCAATTGCTCCAGGAGTTGTTCCCCAATCCTCATGTAGTTTAAGTGCTGAGGCTCCGGCTAGAATTTGTTCCTCAAGACCTTCTGGTAATGAAGAATTTCCCTTCCCAGCAAAAGCTAAATTCATAGAAAAACCATCAGCAGATTGAATCATTCTTTGTATATGCCATGGTCCTGGTGTACACGTTGTTGCAAGTGTACCATGAGCAGGTCCAGTACCTCCTCCAAGCATGGTTGTGATACCTGAGTGCAATGCATCATCAATTTGTTGGGGGCATATATAATGAATATGACTATCAAAACCCCCTGCTGTTAAAATTTTTCCTTCACCTGCAATTATCTCTGTTCCTGGACCAATAATAATATTTACTTCAGATTGAGTGTCTGGATTTCCAGCTTTACCAATTTCAAATATTTTTCCATCCTTTAAACCAACATCAGCTTTATAAATTCCATTCACATCAACAATTAAAGCATTAGTTATAACTGTATCTGCAGCTCCTTTTTTTCTACTAATTTGAGATTGACCCATCCCATCTCTAATTACTTTTCCTCCACCAAACTTTACCTCTTCACCATAAGTTGTTAGATCGTTTTCAACCTCAATAATTAATTCAGTATCTGCGAGCCTTACTTTGTCTCCTGTAGTAGGCCCATACATATCCGCATAAGCTGCTCTAGAAATTTTAGCCATTATAAATTACCCATAACTTTCTTGTTGAACCCGTATATTTTTTTTGATCCATTAATTTCTATAAGCTCAACATCTTTAGATTGACCTGGCTCAAATCTTACAGCAGTTCCTGAAGGAATATTTAATCTCTTTCCATATGCTAATTCTCTGTCAAAAATTAAATACTCATTTGTTTCAAAAAAATGATAATGGCTTCCGACTTGCACAGGTCTATCTCCAGAATTGGAGATTTTAATTTTAGTAACTTTGGAGTCTTTATTTAGGTTTATTTCCTCATTTTTTGTAATTACTTCACCTGGCTTCATAATATTTTCATCTAATAGGTTTGTGCACTGTTACTAATTTAGTTCCATCAGGGAAAGTAGCTTCTACTTGAACTTCCTTCACCATATCTGGAATACCTTCCATGCAATCCTTTTTTTTAATAACATGAGCTCCTGCCTCCATCAGTTCTGCAACACTTTTGCCCTCTCTAGCTCCCTCAACTACAAAATCTGTTATTAAAGCTATTGCTTCTGGATAATTTAATTTTATACCTTTTAATAGTCTGTTTTTAGCAACAATTGCTGCAAGACTTATTAGAAGTTTATCTTTTTCTCTAGGAGTTAGTTTCATTTATATATTCCATATTTTAGGTATTTTTGAACCTTCAAAAAAATAAGTCAAAATTTTATCAATTGCAAATTTAAGATTATAACTATCTTTAGATAAAAGCCTTACGATCAATTTGTTATCCCATTGAGAAAAATTGGAAGTTGTAATTTCATTGTTTGTTAGAGTTTCAGATAGATTATTCACATTATTTAAAAATTTATTTCCTACAATAATAATTGTCGCAACTGCAGAATTATTATTTAATGTTGAGAAACTATTCAAATATTTTTTCTCAAATAAATTTGTATTTATTGCTTCTGTATGAATTAGTTTATTATCTATATTAATGTTCCAAAAATCTGAAAAATAACCTTTTTCAAATACCTCATTCATGGAAGTTCGTCCAAAAATAATATTTTCACAAAGTAGTAAATTTGAATCTTTAGATAAATTAAAATTAATTTTTCGTTTTAAGTTACAATTATTAAATAAAATTAATTCTTTAGGTAACCAAAACAAACTAGAATTGTTTAATAAATTTAAATTAATTTCTAAATTGGCTGGATTACCAAACCCACTATAAATTTTTTCTGCCGCCTGTGTTGAAATACAAAGATCCGAACTATCAATTTCAAATTCGTAGTCGTATTCATCTCCAGAAGTAATTCCACCAGCAGTATTGATAAGCATCAATTGTTTTAAATTTTCATGAAAATCTGGCATCAAAGCTTTTAAAGATCCTTGTTGATAAAGTTTTTGTAAATTTTGATCTTTTATTTTTATTTCTAATCTGCCTTTAGATTTTTCTAATTTTTTTTGACTTATATTCATGACATCATCCTAGCACAAAAAAAACCTATTTATAGTTTTCCAATTTTAATAGCTAAATTAAACTTTAAAAAGTTTATCAGATAAATTTGGTAGATTTTCTCCCCAGAAAACTTCTTTAGTAATTTTCTTAAAATCTACATCAAAAACTGTAGACATTGCTGAAGCATAAATCGCTCTGGAGTCTATTGTAGAATTTAAGTCTCTTCCTTCAAATAATTCCTTTTTCTTTAATCCTGGCCAATCCGTGTGAACTTGTGCTTTTTTAACAAGTCCTCCTGCCATTAGAATGGCTGAACCATAACCATGCTCTGTTCCATTGCTACTGTTCTGCTTAATTGTTCTTCCAAACTCTGTGAGTGTTAAAACTAAAGTATTATTAAATGCCTCTTCAGACATTGAAGATTTTAAAGATCTAACAATATTGTCATAATCTGATAGGCAATCTGCATGAGCTCCATCTGTTGCTCCTTGAGCTGCATGCGTATCAAAACCATCCACTTCAAAAACTGCAACTTTTGGACCATTAGGTTTTGATAGCTCAGTACCAGCACTCGAAGCTAAAATCCAAGCATCATCTCTTGATCTATTATTAAAATCTCTTGTTAAAATTATTTCTAAATTATCACTTAATAATTTTTCATCGTACTCTTTGTATGCTTGTTTTATTAATTCTAGAGTAGCAGGATATGGCAAGCTACGACCGACAGGAAAATAATTATTGTTCATTGGAACACCTCTAATTAATAAAGGCATTGGTAACGCTAAAGCTAATCCTTGCCCTGTTAACCCAGCTGTTTTCATTCCTCTTCCAAGCCAACCAGTTTTTTCTTGGTAAGGTATTTTACCACCTGACTCCATTAAATTTTGGCCATCAAAATGTGATCTACCTGTGTAAGGGATATTTGTTGCATGGACAGCTGCACTTAAGTTTTGATCCCAAAGGCTTTTGAATGTTTTTAATGCTGGATGTAAATCAAAATCTGTCGTTAATTTTAAAGTTCTATCAAGATTGATTTTACTTCTCAATTTCTCAAAATTTTTGTCACCTTTAACTGGAATAGCACATAGACCATCCATTCCTCCACGTAACATTATTATTACCAAATTTTTCTTTTTGCCTGAATTTGCATGGCCCGCAGCTCCAAAACCAGCAAAATATAATGATGTTAATGCTGTGGTTTTTAAAAAATCTCTTCTTGATATCTTCATGCTTTTAAAAACTCCGGGTGGTTAAAAAGTAAAGTATGTTTTTCAACAGCTCTATTTTTTTGGTTTATATATTTCATTATTTTACTTGGATTATCAAAATTTTTTTCAACAATACTTTCATAATATGCAGCATTTTTATTATTTTCCATTTTAGAAAAATTATAACTTGCTTTTGCATACACCAGTCTTCTAATTAATAATTCTGGTGAAATCCAATCATCAGAATGGTCCGACCAACCATTTGGTTGTTTTGCTCTGTAAGGATGGTGACCAATATTTTGTAAAATCCACTCTGGTTCTCGTTGTGAATCAAAAGGTCTCTGACCAAGCTCATACTTATCCATTAGTTCAGGTGACGGTGGCCAATTTAGATCTGCGATTTTAGCAACTTGAATAAGCCAATTCTCAGGTGTCTGAAATTTTTTATATTTATCGTTATAATCAAATGCCACCTTTATTGCTGCTTTGTGTATCTCTGGTAAATGTCCATCAGATTTTTTGAAAGCATCTATAATAGGTTGTTTCATATCTTTTGTAGGTTCATCTGTTATTAAATATCTACAAAGTCTTTCAGCAACAAAATCTCTGCAATTAGGATGATTTACCAGATCCTTGATCACAGCTGCTAAAGCTTTTTTTCCTCTCTTATATTCTTTTCCTAAAACAGTTTTTTTTCCTCTTTGATGATACTCAGAATTAAACCAAACATTCCCTGTTTCTAAATTTTGTTTGCTCCATCTATGTTGCCAACCTGTCATAATATATGCTAATTGAATAACATCTTCTTGAGTATATCCAGCTTTAGGTGAAACTGTATGTAATTCTAAGAGCTCTCTTCCGTGGTTCTCATTAATTGTTGCAGGTTCTTTTTTTCTACGTCTCCACTCTTCACCAGCAGTAACACTCTTTGGTCCTGCACTTTCACTGTTATCTAAATGATGGATCATTGCCCAAGAAGTCGTTACATCATAAACCATTTTTTCAAAAGTTTGATTTAGATTGGGCCTAATAATTTCTCTTTGATATGCGCCTGTTGAATAATTTGCTAAAAAATCTTTTTCGCTAATTGCAAAAAAATTCCCCCAAAACATCCAAAGTTTTGCTAATACAGGATAATTGCTATTGATACCTTCATTATGTCTGATTGATATTTCTAGTGATTCCCAAAATTTTTGACCAGTCTTATGTCTTAAAATATCTTTGTGTGTTTTATAAAGAGTTTTATTATCTTTATATTTTTTTCGCAAAACTTTTCTATCGCCGTAAACCCAATCTCTATAATGTTTTCTAAGTTCTTTTTCAGAGTATATTTTTCCTTTCCACGAAAAATCTGGGATATCATCGACTTGATTGAGTGCCCAATTTAATGGATCTGATGGAACTTCCTCGTTTGGACTAATGCCAAATGCAACTTTTCTAAAAAAATTTTTCATAATTTATTTAACCTTATCAATGTCGTGAATATTTGTTAAGGAATTATTAAATTCCTCAATATTTTCTCTTAAAGCTAAACTGGAAATTGAATAAATCATTATCAATAACAAAACTAATGGTAATGAGGTAATTACTGAAGCGTAGCTTTTGATTAGTAAAATATAAAAAATTATAAATAAAGCTGATCGAATAAGCACTGTTTTTCTAAATACACTAATTATTGAGAGTGAATGTTTTAACAAATTAAAGAAGCTCATTTGAGATGGTCCAAAATATCTTTTGCCTCGTGTGGATGGAATAGAAATTAAATCTTTTTCTATTTTTTTTAATGAACCAGAAAAACTATTCCAGGTAGCCTTTTCATCTAACAATTTCTTTACAGTTGATTTTGATAAACAAGTAAAGTTCCCGAATTTAATTGATTGTCCTGTAAATGCCAAAGTTAAGAACTTATGAAATTGATAACATAATTGAAAAAATAAACCTTCAGATCTCTTAACTCTTTCGCCAGTAATTGACTTTTCACCTGATTGCTCTGAAAGTTGAATAAAATTTTTAATTTCATCAGGTCTATCTTCTCCATCACCATCCATAGGGATTACAAAATCAAAATCTTTTTTTTCATATATATATTTCAAACCGGAAGCAATACATCTTGCATGACCTCTATTTTCTTTCATATTTATTATTTCAAAAGAGCTAATATTTTCTAAATTTGTATAAGTATCAATTATTTGTTGGGATGATGCATCATTTATAACAACTAAAGATACCTCATGATTTAAATCTTTTATTTGAGAATTAATATTTTCTACCAGTAACTTTAAAGACTCTCTGTCGTTATAAATTGGAATTAAAATTACATATTTCATCTATCTTGACCCTACACAAACATTATCAAGACACATATAATCTTTCAATTGATCCAACTTTTCTCTATTAACAACTCCTTCCCAAACTGGTCTTGATTTTAAATGATATGAAAGATTTCCAGCATTCCATTCGTTTCCTAAAACAACATTAATTTTTGAGTTAAATTGTTGATCCCAAGCATATTGTGTTTTAACTGCGATTTCTTTTCCTGGATAATCAGTTCTCTTATCATCTTTTGAAATCGAAACATAAGCGTAAAGCACAGGTGATAAAAAAAAGAAGAAAATAAACCCAACCATGAATGGTTTTAACTTTTTAAGATTAATTTGAGCTTGAAACAAATAAACAGTTAATGTGCCAAAAAACAAATAAAATGGTGTCATCCACATAGTTCTTATTTTTGATCCAGTAATTAATGATGTTAAAAACATTAAAACAATTGGCAAAATATTAATTGCTAATAAAAATAGTAATTTTTTATCTTTAAACTTTAAATTTAATTTAATTTTTTTAATTAATAACCAGGATAGTATTAAAAAAGGAATTAATATCCCTACTTGTTTTAAAAAAAAGATTATTGGAAATTTAATATGATCTAAAAAGCTAGATTGTTCTAAGCCAGTTCTGGCCAATCCATACCTAATAGTAATAAAATCATTGTTATATAACCATATAAAATGTGGAACTAAAACTACTAAGAAAACTTCGATAGTGATTAGATATTTAAAATCAAACTTTCTCTCTTTTTTAAAAAAAATTAAATAAATAAATAAAAGATCAATTGATGCTAACAAATAAATAAATAAATATTTTGATAAGAAGCCAAAAGCAGCAAACAGACCTACTAAAAAACAATCTAAAAACTTTATTTCTTTACCGCTATAAATTTTCCATGAATAATATATTGTTAAAGACCAGAAAGGTAACTGACAAACATTTACATTAAATTCTGGTGTGGTGAAATTATAAAAATAAATAGCTTCAATTAATAATACAGAAACTAAACCTAATAATTTATTATTAAATATTTCATTTGAAAATTTAAAAACATAATAAAAAGAAATAATTACAAAAATTTGACTTAACAAATAATAAACCCAATCTTGAGATCCAAAAATTTGAAAAAATATTTCTGGAAAGAAAGCACTCATGGGTGGATGCTTATTAAAACCCCAATCTAAATTACTCCCCCAAGCTAAAGCCTCAATAGTATCTAATGGTAAATTATGATTTGTAAGTGATGGAATCAAAGTCCAAAAAATTAGATGAGCTGTAACAAAAATATAAAAAACATTATTGATATTTTTGTTATTAATGGTCATTTATAAATATTTATATCAATTAAGCTTGCTTGACACCCCTAATTTGCTGAATATACTGCGAGCGATTAAATTTAAGCTATGCCAAAGACTGCTAAAGCAAAGAAAAAAGTATCAAAACCAAAAACAAAAGTTGCGAGTAAGCCAAAACCAACTTTAGCCAAGGTTACATCTAAAGGACCTGTAAAAATTTCAAAAACTTATGTTCCTAAAGATACTGAAAAATATATGTGTGAAAAACATAAAGTATATTTCAGAATGAGATTAACTGAATGGAAAAAGGAATTAATTAAAGCAAATAACGAAGCTCTGTACAATGGTAGCATGGATGATAACAATATTTCTGCAGACATTGTTGACCAAGCAAACTCCTATATTGACAGCAATGTAGAAATGAAAGCAATCAATCGTCAGATTAAATTAATATCAGAAATTGATAAAGCATTGAGAAGAATTAGAGAAGATACTTATGGTTATTGTTTGGATACAGCAGAACCAATAGGATTAAAAAGGTTAATGGCAAGACCTGTTGCTAAATACACCATAGCCGCACAAGAAAAGCATGAAAAAGATGAAAAAGTTCATGCAGATGACTAAAAATGAAAAAAAAATCATCTAAGCAAAATTCAATCTCATTCCTATTCGCTAAGAAATATATTTATTTTTACTATCCTTTCTTTTGGATTGTGCTGTTGCTATATTTGTTTTTAAAATGAACAAAAAATTAGTTTTAATAATTATAATAATTGTGGCTATTGAATTCTCCGGTTATGGAATTCTTAGTACTTTGTACAGATTATTTGGATAAATCTTTAAGGTTTAGGAATTTTAGCTTCCTTATCCATAAAGGCATAACCTTTTACAACTGCTTCTCTCTCAGCTATTTCTAAATACCATCTTGATAAGTTTTTATAATTTTTTAAGCCAATATCATGCCATTCATGTCTTGCCATCCATGGCCAAGTTGCAATATCAGCAATTGTATAATCAGTGCCAGCAAGAAATTTAGATTCCTTTAATCTTGCATCCAATTCTCCATAGAGTCTTTTTGTAATTTTAAAATATCTTTCCTCACCAAAATCACTTTTACCTGGATTGTAGTGATGAAACTGATGATGTTGACCAATCATGGGGCCTACAGTTCCCATTTGAGCCATTAACCATTGATTAATAACCAGTCTATCTTTTTGATTATAAAGCTTTCCACTTTTATCAGCTAAGTACATTAATATTGCTCCAGACTCGAAAATACTTTTGCTGTTATCATGATCAATGATCACAGGAATTTTTCCAAATGGACTTAGTTTTATGAATTCTGGTTTGAATTGTTCATTTTTACCAAGATCAACTTTGGTTACTTTATACTCATAACCAATTTCCTCAAGCATGATGCTAATTTTCCATCCATTTGGAGTATTAGCAGAAAAAAGTTCTATCATTTTTTAATTCCAAGTCTTTCTTGCGCAGCTTTGGAAGTTGTTGTGAATTCAAATCTTAATTTTTCATCTGGTTTTGCATATTTAAAACAACCTCTTGCAGCTAACGCGCCTTCATGAAATCCTGAAAGAATTAATTTTAATTTTCCTGGATAAGAACAAATATCTCCAATCGCAAATATACTGCTCACATTAGTTTCGAAGTTTTCAGTGTTTACCTGAACAGTTTTCTTATCAATATTTAATCCCCAATCTAAAATAGGACCAAGTTGCATAATTAAACCAAAAAAACCTAATACGTAATCGGATTTAATTTCTTTAATTTCTCCTTCATCATGTTTTATTTTTACTGACTCAATTTTTTTGTCTCCTAAAACTGTGTCCATTTGATACTTTGTGTATAAATTTAATTTTCCTTGATCATTGAGTTCTTTTACTTTTTGAACACTCGCTTCTGCTCCACTAAAACCATCTCTTCTATGGATTAAACTTACTCTAGAAGTGTTTGATAATTCAATGGCCCAATCTAAGGCAGAGTCTCCTCCACCAAATATTGAAATAGTTTTGTCTTTAAATATTGATTTATCCTTAATTGAATAGAATAAAGAGTTTCCCTCAAATTTTTCACACTCTTTTAATGGAAACTTTCTGGGTTCAAAAGAGCCTACACCACCAGCTATTACAATTGCTGCAACATCAAACTCTACTCCACCTGAAGTTTTAACATTCCATCTGTTTTGATTTTTTTTTAATTCCTCTACTCTTTCATTTAAATGAAATTTGATATTGAAAGGTTTAATTTGTTCTAAAAGGTTGTTTGTTAACTCTTCTCCAGTACACTCGGGTACTGCAGGAATATCGTAAATAGGTTTATCAGGATAAAGTTCGATACATTGTCCTCCTGCTTTATCGAGATTGTCTACTATCTCACAACTCAATCCTATAATTCCAAGTTGATGAGCACAAAATAAACCTGTTGGTCCTGCTCCAATAATTAATACATCTGTTTTATTCATCTAGCCTTGCTTTGAGGGAATATTTACTTCCAATCCATCCAAATCATCTGAAACAATTAACTGACAACTCAACCTACTGTTATTTTTTGGCTCAAATGCCATATCAAGCATGTCTTCTTCTCCATCCTCTTTAGCTGGAAGTTTATCTAACCATTCTTCTTTGACATAAACATGGCAAGTAGCACAAGCCATTCCTCCCCCACAATCTGCATCAATTCCTGGAATATCATTTTGAATTGCACCTTCCATTACAGTTAGTCCCTTTTGAACATCAATTGTATGAGTTTTATTATCGTGCGTGTGATAAGTAATTTTTGCCATGCGTTATATATAGTTTCTTATCTAAATAGAACAAGTAAGTAAAATCATACTTAGTATATTTTTAAATATTTTGAGGTTCAGGTAGCTTTTTTTTTATAAAATAGCTTTCATCTTCTTTTTGTTTCATTAACGCAGGGATAATCTCTTTATATGCGTCTATTATTCCATCATTTGGTTTAGGTAGTTGATTTTTTATATGATGGTGCAGTTTATCAAGGTTATATGAAGGAACAGTTGGAAACATATGATGAGTTAAATGATATTCCATTTTCCAATATAAAAAGCTTAATATTGGATTTAAATACATTTCACGTGATGTAAGTCTATGATCTTTTATGTTTCTTGCTAAACCAGCGTGCTGAGTGAATGCAACAAGTTTATGTAAAGTTTTTCCATAAAATTGTGGTAACACAAAATATAATAAAGGCATCCAAGAGGATACTAATATAGACCATAAAATAATTGCCAACCAAATAGCAACATAAATTCTTGAAATAAAAATTGTTTTTGATTGTGCATTTTCTGGAATACTTTCTTTCATAACTTTGGTTTTAATTCCTAAAGCATGTTGAATTATTTCAAATGAAATATGTTTTTTAAAAAACGCTAAGTCTAAAAAAGGAATTATGTTTATGATTAATCTTTTTGGTGTTTCTTTTAAATCATTTCCATATTCAATTTCATGATCAAAAGGATTTTCTGTTGAATAAGTATTTCCGTGGTGAACAAAGTGTGTGTATCTCCATCTTGTTGGTTCAAAATTTGCCATGTATGAAGAGATATAGTAAAAAAATTCATTTAAAAATTTTGATTGAAATGCAGTTTTGTGACCCGTCTCATGCCATAATGGATTAGAAAAAGAATAAATATTTCCATAAACTAAAAACCAAAATACTGACCACCATGTGCCCCAAGTTTGATATGCAAGAATTCCTGTTACTAACAGTAGTCCAAAAAAAACTGAGACATGTTGAAATCCTTTTATATCTGATTTCTTAGAAAGCTCTTTAAGAACTTCTTTATCAACTTGGCATTTGTGCCATTTTTCTAATTTAACATCCATAGATAAAAATTATGTATAGTTATTATACATAATTTTAATAAAGGTAAAAAAAAGGGCAAGTACAAAAATTGTACCTGCCCTTAATTTAAATTTTAGCTAATTACTTAGCTCTTCTTCCCGCAGAACTAGTTGCAGCAGCCCAAATTACTAGACCAAATGCAATTTTGTTAATGAAGTCAGCTAAGTTGTAAACGACGTTAAGTGAGTTAGCGTCTACTCCACCAGTTAAGTAACCAAATACATAACCTAATGGGTAAATTGCCCAACCTACTGTAACGATCATTCTCATTGCACCAAAAGCAGTTACAAGAGCCTTGTTACCACTTTTCGCTGCAGCTTTACCAGCTTCACCTGAGAATACTTCATAAAGAATGTATACCCAACCTGCCATTCCGATAATGAAACCTAGTGTAGCATTAATGTATCCTGCTTCACCTAAGTATCCACCGATTAGCATTACTAATGAACCAATTAACAATCTCCAGAACATTCCAGAGTTTGCTTTATTGATAGCTGCTAGAATTAAATAGAATTCTACCATCTGTAATGGCACAGTGATTAACCAGTCAATGTATCTGTAAACAGTTGGCGAGTCTCCAGTAGCAACCCATACTTCTCTCATGTACATGTAGTGTATGAATGCAATACCAGTTACTAGACCAGCAACAATAACTGATGTTCTCCAGCCTGATGCGACATTGCCTGCTTCCATGAAAAAGAAAGCAGTAGCTGCTAACATTCCCATAGAGATAACCCAGAATGAAATTCCGACGAAGTCATCTTGCATCAACATCGTTGCGTCTGCTGCAATAGCTATACCTGAAAATCCAATCAGAGCCATAGCTGCTAAAGCAAACAATTTAAGTTTTTTCATAAAAAACTCCCTCTTCGTTAGTTTTTATTTTTAGTTTATATAAACTAGACTTAGGTCTCCCTAAGCCAAGATTGTGGTTAGATAGCAAATTAAATTAGTTTTATGAAGAATTAATTGTCACTAATAAGCATTGATTTTACTTAATTTTTAAAATTAAATACAATTTATAAGTTAAAAACCAAAAAAAATAAGGAAATCGAATCAAATCTTTATGTCTTCTAAGTTTAATGAAATTTACCAAAATTCTATAAAAAATCCTGAAAAATTTTGGCAAGAAGCCTCTGAAAATATCTTTTGGTTTAAAAAACCAACAAAAATTTTGAATAAATCTAACCCACCATTCTATAAATGGTTCGAGGATGGGGTCACAAACACATGTTATAATGCTTTAGACCTCCATATTGATCAAGGAAGAGGTCAAAAGACAGCTTTAATATATGATAGTCCAATTACAGGTAACAAAAGTCAGTTCACTTATGAGGAATTAAGGTCAAAGGTCTCTAAATTTGCAGGGGCATTGAAATCTCAAGGGGCTAATAAAGGCGATCGGGTTATCATTTATATGCCTATGATCCCTGAAGCAGTGGTTGCTATGCTTGCTTGTGCAAGAATTGGTGCAGTTCACTCTGTTGTCTTTGGTGGATTTGCCTCAAATGAGCTTGCTAGCAGAATAGATGACAGTAAAGCAAAGTTACTAGTAACTGCTTCGTGTGGTTTTGAGCCAGGAAGAACAGTAGAGTACAAACCTCTTGTCGATGAAGCGATAAAAATAGCCAATCACAAAATTGAAAAGATGATTTTGTTTCAAAGACCTGGTCATGAGGTTAAATTAAATGCTCCGAATGAGGTCAGCTGGGAAGAATTGGTCTCTGATGCAAAGGATACGGACTGTGTTGAGATGAACTCGAATGAGTTTGCTTATATTTTGTATACATCAGGTACAACTGGAACTCCAAAAGGAATAGTGAGAGATATTGGAGGTCATATTGTTGCTCTCAAGTGGACTATGAAAAATATCTACAACATAGATACAGATGATATTTGGTGGTCAGCAAGTGACATTGGTTGGATTGTTGGGCACTCTTATATTGTTTACGCTCCTTTATTTAAAGGATGCACTACAGTTTTGTTTGAAGGTAAGCCAGTAGGAACACCAGACGCTGGTGCTTTCTGGAAAATCATTTCAGATTATAAAGTTAAATCTCTTTTTACAGCTCCAACAGCTTTTAGAGCGATCAAAAAAGAGGATCCTGAAGGTAAATTTTTCTCAAAATATGACCTGAGCAGTTTTGAAAGTTTATTTCTGGCAGGAGAAAGAGCTGACCCAGATACAATTAAATGGGCTGAGAATTTACTTAAAGTTCCAGTGATAGATCATTGGTGGCAAACAGAGACTAGTTGGGCGATCAGCTCAAATTGTACTGGTATTGAAATGATGGAAACGAAATATGGTTCAGCTTGTAAGGCTGTACCTGGATATGATGTCAAAATCATTAAACCAGATCAATCTTTAGCAAAACCAAATGAAATGGGAGACATTGTTGTTAAACTACCTTTGCCTCCAGGAACATTCCCAACATTATGGAATGCAGATCAAAGATACAAAGAAAACTACATGTCTAATTATGAAGGATTTTATCAAACATATGACGCAGGTCATATTGATGACGATGGTTATATTTGGATCATGTCTAGAACTGACGACATTATAAACGTAGCAGGTCATAGATTATCAACAGGTGCGATTGAAGAAGTATTGTCCGAACATCAATCAGTTGCAGAGTGTGCAGTGCTTGGGATAGCAGATAAATTAAAAGGTCAATTACCTATTGGTTTAGTAGTTTTAAAATCTGGTGTTGATAAAGATAATGAAATTATTTCAAAAGAATGCGTTCAGATGGTCAGGGATAAAATAGGCCCAGTTGCTGCATTTAAAGTTGTAATAGTTATTAAAAGATTACCAAAGACAAGATCAGGTAAAATTTTACGAGGAACAATAAGAAAAATTGCGGATGGTGTTGATTATAAAGTGCCACCTACAATTGATGATCCTGCAATATTAACAGAAATAACAGAAGATTTAATTAAACATAAAATTCTAAACAATGGTTAAAACATATTTATTTCTTGCAGGAGCAGTGTTTTTTGAGGTTGCTGGTACAATGTTATTACCTGTAACTCAAAATTTTACAAAACTAATACCAACAACAGCTCTTGCATTCTTTTATCTTTGTGCATTCTATCTTTTAACTTTTGTAGCAGATAAGATTCCTATAGCCATTATGTAT
>CACJIB010000018.1 GCA_902593405.1 uncultured Pelagibacteraceae bacterium
CTAGAAAAACTAAAATATACCTTCAATAATTTATCTATCAATTTGAAGGAATTCTCACTAAATAATATTTTTTCTGTCTGGAATGCAATAAACTATGTGGGTCAAGTTTCTGAAATAGAGCAAAAAAAAGTTTCATTTACTAAAAAAAATATAAATATTCTTCAAAAGAGATTGTCCAAATTAAAAAATATTTATTTTGAAGACAATATTTTAAATTTTGAAAAAGAAAGGTTATAAATAAATTTATGGAGAAAAATGCTAAAGTTGTAATCATAGGTGGTGGTGTGGTGGGTTGTTCTATTCTTTACCATTTATCTAAATTTGGGTTAAAGGATTGCATTTTACTTGAGAGAAACGAACTTACCTCAGGATCGTCTTGGCACGCAGCGGGAAATGTTCACGTGATTTCATCTGACCCTAATATCTCTAGGATGATGGCTTATACAATAGGCTTATATAAAGAAATAGAAAAAGAGTCAGGTCATTCTGTAGGCTTTAAACCTAGTGGAGGTTTTTATTTAGCTTCAAATGAAGTGTGGGCTGATTATTTAAAGAGAGAAAGATCAAAAGCAAGATACATGGGACTTGACCAAGAATTTATTTCTTTAGAAGAAGTAAAAAAGAAACATCCTTTAATTGACCCTTCTAGATATTTATTAGCTTTATGGGACCCTATTGATGGTGAAGTTGATCCGTCAGGTGTAACTTATGCTTTTGCAAAAGCGGCAAAAGTTCATGGTGGAAAATATTACACTCACACAGTTGTTAAAGACACGAAACAAAAAGAGGACGGAACTTGGGATGTCTTTACTGAAAAAGGAAACATCAATGCTGAAATAGTAATTAATGCAGGAGGACTTTGGGCAAGAGAAGTTGGTCAACTAGCTGGGCTTAATCTTCCAGTTCAACCAATGGAGCATCATTATTTGATCACTGAACCTATTCCAGAAATTGAAGCAATGGGTGACCAAAGATTACCAATTGGAACAGATTTTGAAGGAAATATTTACTTTAGACAAGAAGGAAAAGGGATGTTGCTTGGAACATATGAACCTAAATCAACACCTTGGAAAGTTGAAGGTACACCAATGAATTTCGGTCATGAATTATTGGAGCCAAAGTTAGATAATATTGAAGATAGATTGGCAATTGGATTTGAGAGAATGCCAGCATTAGAGCGTGCAGGAATAAAAAATATAGTAAATGGTCCTTTTACCTTTGGTCCAGATGGAAGTCCTCTTATTGGTCCAGTACCAGGGATGAAAAATTATTGGGTTGCTGTTGGTGTTATGGCTGGATTTTGCCAAGGGGGTGGTGTTGGAAAGTGTCTAGCAGAATGGATTATTGACGGAGAGCCATCAATAGATGTTTGGGCAATGGATGTTGCCAGATTTGGAGATTACGCTTCACCTCAATATGGAACAATCAAATCCTCAGAAAATTATGAACGAAGATTTATTATGACATTTCCAAATGAAACTTTACCAAAAGGAAGAAAACAAAAAACTACTGCGCTGTATGATCGTTTTGTAAATCAAGGTGCTGTTATGGGAGATAGTTTTGGATTGGAAAATGTTTTGTGGTTTGCAAATAATAAAGAAGATGCTCATGAGGAACCAACAATAAAAAGATCAAGATCGCATGACTATGTTTCAAAAGAAGTTATTAATGTAAGAGAAAACGTTGGTTTAATTGAAGTTGCTAACTTTTCAAAACATGAATTCAAAGGTCCTGATGCTAGAAAATTTTTAGATCACATAATGGCTGGAAAACTTCCAAAACCAGGAAGGATATCTTTATCACCAATGTTATCGTATAGAGGAAAATTATGTGGTGATTTAACTGTAGCTTGTTTAGACGAAAATGAATTCATGGTATTTGGTTCTGGAGCTGCTCAAGAAATGCATAGACGTTGGTTTGAGAGTCATTTAGATAAATTTAATTTAAGTTATTCTAATAGATCTGATGAATATCATGGTTTGTCTATTGCAGGACCTAACTCGAGGAAAGTTTTAGAAAAAATTGTAAGAGACGATGTTTCAAATGAAAAATTTAAATTTAGAGATTCTAGAAGAATGTTTGTTGGCGGAGTTCCGGCAATAATAAATAGAATTTCATTTACTGGAGAACTTGGATATGAAATTTATGTAGCACCTCACTATCAACTAAAACTTTATGAAGAATTAATGGAAGCTGGAAAAGAATTTAATATTAAACCTTTTGGTGGAAGAGCATTAATGTCAATGAGATTGGAGAAAAATTGGGGAGCTTGGACTTTAGATTATAGACCAGATTTTACAGCAAAAGAGACAGGCTTAGATGCTTTTATAAATTGGGATAAAGAGTTTATTGGTAAAGAAAGTGCACAAAAGGAAAATTCTTCAAATAAACTCTTACCATTAATTGTTGAAACAAATGACATTGATGTAACAAATAATGAAGCTGTTATGAATGGAGATCAAAGCATTGGTTATGTAACCTCAGGTGGTTTTGCTCACTTTGTAAATAAAAGTGTAGCATTTACTTTTGTTGATCAAAAAAACATTAATTCTGAAAATAAAATTCAAGTAGAGATAAATGGAGATTTATTTAATTGTTCAATTATTAAAGAACCACTTTATGATCCAAGTGGTCAAAAAATGAGAAGCTAATGGCACAAAAAGACGTAGGAAATAAAATTCCAATTTATAAACTTAGAACCACCGATGAAGTCATGAAGTACTACGACGAGTGGGGAGATAAAGATAAGTATAATAAAGATATGGTTGATTGGAACTATACAGGCCCAAAGGAAACCGTAGCAACTTTCAATAAGCACGAAAATAATAAAGATACACTAATCTTTGATGCAGGCTGTGGAACTGGTCTAGTTGGAGTTGAGTTAAAAAAATATGGGTTCAAAAATTTTCATGGAGCTGATTTGTCTCAAACTTTATTAAACACTGTACCAAAAGATCTTTATCAAAAATTAGTTAAAGTTGATTTAAACCAACCAATAGAAGCTGAGGATAATTTTTATGGTGGAGTGATGTGTGTTGGTACGTTTACATTTGGCCATGTAAAACCAAATGCTTTAGATGAGTTTATAAGAATAACAAAACCAGGTGGATTAATTTGTTTTACTATAAATGAAGGTATTCACGAAGAGTATGGTTTTGATAAAAAAATTGATATACTAATAGATAGTAAGAAATGGGAAAAAATAGAATTTTTTAAATCTGATTATATTGCAAGCAAAGATGTTAATGCATGGTTAGGATTATATAGGGTAATATGAGGTTTAATAGAAAAATAGCTCCAGAATTTAAAACTAGACAAAGTTTTATAACTAAAAAAAGATTAAGAGAAGATGAAATTGATTTTGATAAATTAAGATCATACCGATTAGATAGAGTAAGAAAAGAATTAGAAAAAAATAATTTAGAAGCTTGTATTTTATTTGATCCAGTAAATGTTCGATATGCTTTAGATACTTTAAACATGAGTGTTTATAATATGCATAATCTTACCAGATATTGTTTTGTACCAGTTAATGGTCCAATAATTCTTTATGAATATTTTAATTGTGAAAAATTATCTGAAGGATTAAATCTTATAGATGAAATTAGGCCAGCAATAACCTGGGATTATTTTAGTAACGGTGATCAATCAGAAGCACAATTACAAAAATGGGTTAATGAGGTTAAAGATTTATCTAAATCATATTTTAAATCAAGAAAAATTGCTATCGATGTTTTAAATGGTCCTGCAGTTGTAGCTTTAAATAAAGAAGGTATTGAAGTTGTAGATGCAAAATTAATTTTAGAACAAGCAAGAGTCATAAAATCATCTGATGAAATTAAATGTATGAGATCAGCAATAGATGTTGCTGAAATGGGCATTGTTAAAATGAGAGAGCAATTAAAACCAGGAATGACGGAAAACGAATTATGGTCAATTCTTCATCAAACAAACATAGAAAATTATGGGGAATGGATTGAGTGTAGATTGTTAGCATCAGGAGAAAGAACAAATCCTTGGATGCAAGAATGTGGAAACAAAGTTATTCAAGATGGTGAACTAGTTGCTTTTGACACAGACATGGTAGGACCCTATGGATACTGTGCAGATATTTCTAGAGCATTTGTTGTTGGAAATAAATTTAATGATGAACAAAAGAAACTTTATTCAATGGCTGTTGAACAAATAGATTACAATTCAAGACTAATTAAAGATGGTTTATCTTTTAAAGAATTCACAGAAAAATCTTGGGTTTTGCCAGAGGATTATTATCCAAATAGATATTCTGTAATGGTGCATGGAATAGGTCTTTGTGATGAGTGGCCAGCGATTAGATATCCAACAGATGGTGGGGAACGTGGTGGAACGTTTCAAAAAAATATGACAATAACAGTTGAGAGCTATATAGGTAAAGTAGGTGGCAAAGAAGGTGTTAAGCTTGAGCAACAATACCTAATTGGTGAAAATGGACTTGAATTAATGTCCCATCATCCGTTAGAAGACATTTAATGAAAATTATTTTAGTTATGGGTTTACCTGGAGCTGGTAAAACAACTCTAGCAAATGAAATGGCTCCACTATTAAATGCTAAAAGACTGAATGCAGACGAGGTAAGAAAAGCTGCAAACGATTGGGATTTTTCTGAAGAAGGAAGGGTAAGACAGGCAAAAAGAATGGCTGAGGCAGCTTTAAAATTAAAAGCAGAAGGTCATTATGTAATTGCAGATTTTATTGCACCAACTCCCGAAGCAAGAGGTTTGTTTCCAGCAGATTTTAGAGTGTGGGTAGATACAATTAAAAAAGGAAGATTTGAAGACACAAATCAAATGTTTGTTAATCCTAAGAATTTTGATTTTCACGTAACAACTCAGGATGCAAAAAATTGGGCACCAAAAATAGTAGAGGAGATAAAAAAATGACACACCAATGGGATAACAAAAAACCAACAGCACAAATGTTAGGAAGATGGCAACCTTTTCACGATGGACATTATACTTTGTTTAAAGAAATTATTAAAAAAACTGGACAAGTTTGTATTCAAATTAGAGATGTACAAGGTGTAGATGATAATCCTTTTGATTTTGAAACAGTAAAAAAAAATATTGAAGACAGATTAAATCCTGAATTTGAAGGACAATTTAAAATAATGTTAGTACCTAATATTACAAACATTTGTTATGGTAGGGGAGTTGGATATAAGATTGAGGAAATAGTTTTGGATGAAGAAACTCAAAAAATCTCAGCAACTAAGATAAGAGCAAAAATGAGAGAAGAAGGAAAGTTAAAATAAAATTAAATGAACGATAGACTTAAGACTATTGTAGATTTAGAAAAATATCCAATAAACGATTTAAATTCACCAATAATTAAAAATCTAGTTAAAAAATGTAAAGAAGAACTGGATCAACATAGTTGTTCAACAATTCCAAATTTTATTTTACCTAAATCACTTAAGGTAATGAATTCTGAGTTAGAAAAACAATTAGACGAAGTTTATATGTCTAAAGAGAGTATAAATGCTTATTTGTATGCAAAGGATGATCCCTCATTACCAAAAGAACATCCAAAAAGAACTTTTATGAATAGATACAATGGATATTTAAATTCAGATTGTTTTCCAAAAGATTCTGAGATGAAATATCTTTATGAAACAGAGGAGCTTTTAAAATTTGTATCTGCTTGCTTAGGTGTTTCTCCTATTTATAGATGGGCAGATCCTTTAGCATGTCATGCATATAATGTTATGAAACCAGATGGAGTACTTCCATGGCATTTTGATAGTTGTGAATTTACACTTAGTTTAATGATACAAAAACCTGAGAAGGGAGGAGTATTTGAGTACTGTCCAAATATTAGAGAACCAGGAAATGAAAATTTCGAGGAAGTTCAAAAAGTTATAGCAGGAGATAGAACTAGAGTGAGACAATTGAAATTAGAGCCAGGAGATTTACAAATATTTAAAGGTAGATTTACTTTGCATAGGGTAACAAAAGTTGAAGGCCAAAAATCAAGATATATGTGTATTCCAGCTTATGTTTTAGATCCATGGAGAGTAAACACTCCAGAACATTCCAAAGCTATTTATGGTAAAGTTTTACCAATTCATATAGAAAGAAATCAGGCTAGATCCGATGGATTAACTGATTAAATGACTAGTAACATTAAAATTAAAAAAAATAACAACGAAGTTTCATCAATTATTATTGATGAACCAAAAACTTATAACTCTTTATCATTCAAAAATCTTTCAGATTTATTAAAGGTATTAAAAAAATTAGATGCTGATAAAAAAGTTAAAGTAATAATATTAGAGGGTGCTGGTAAAGGATTTAGTGCAGGTCATAATTTAAAAGAAGTTAGAGGTCTAAAAAAGAGAGATAAATATTTAAAATTATTTAATCTTTGTTCAAAAGTAATGCTTCAAATTGTTGAAGGTAGAAAACCCGTAATTGCCAAAGTTCATGGAGCAGCATTTGCAGCTGGCTGTCAATTGGTTGCAAGTTGTGATTTAGCATACAGCACTAAAGATGCATTATTTGCTACACCCGGAGTAAACATTGGTTTGTTTTGTAGCACACCTATGGTTGCTGTCAGTAGAAAGATAAATCGAAAACCTATGATGAAAATGTTATTAACTGGAGAACCTATCAATGCAAATTATGCAAAAGAAATAGGGTTGATAAATGATAATTTTTCAAAAGCCAAATTAAACAACGAAGTATTAAAAGTAGCAAATAAAATTGCTTCTAAATCTAATTTAACAATAAAAATTGGAAAGCAAGCTTTTTACAAACAATTAGAAATGCCATTAAGTAAAGCTTACACTTATACAAGTAAAATGATGACTCTTAATATGATGGCAATGGATGCAAAAGAAGGAATATCTGCATTCCTCGAAAAACGAAAACCAAAATGGAAAAATAAATAATGATAAAGAATGTTTTAATAGTTCTTTTTATAGTTGTTGGAATGTTTGTAATTTATAATTTTAAAGATCATAATCAAAAAAGAGCAATAGATGCATGTATTGCTGGTAGCCAAAAACTAGAAAAACCAATGACAGTTCCTGAAGCTAAAATATTTTGTGAGGAACAAATTAAAAATAATAAATGAGTGATATCAAAGAAGTTCTTTCTAAATATAAATCAATTGCAATGGTAGGAGTTAGTAACGACACAACAAAAGCATCAACTATAGTTATGAAATATATGCAAAAATATGGATTTAAAGTTTATCCTGTCAATCCTAGAGCTGAGGGTCAAAAAATTCTAGGAGAAGAAGTTTTTGCTAAAATATCTGATATTAATGATCAGGTTGATATTGTAGATGTTTTTAGACCATCAAAAGAAGTTTATGCTATTGCAGAAGATACAGTTAAAATTGGTGCTAAAGTTTTATGGTTACAGCTCGGTATACGAGACGAAAAGGCAAAAGAATTGATGGAAAAAAATGATATCAAGTATATTGAAAACAAGTGTACTAAAATGGAATATCAAAAATATTTTTTAAAAGTTAGACAAGCTTTTCCAGTTTTAAGTGACTAATGAGCAAAATAATTAAATTTTTAGACAGCACATTTTTAGATTTGGGTCGTCAATTTAAATGGACTTATCTACCTCCATTAATGGTTTATATGGCTGCGGGTATTTCTGGTTTAACAGGTATTGTTGGTACATTTTTTGTTAAAGATTATTTAAATTTATCAGCAGCATTTTTAGCAGGCCTAGGTTTTTGGGCTGGAATTCCATGGGCATTAAAAATGCCGTTAGGACATTTAGTAGATCTAATCTGGGAGAGAAAAAATTACATGGTCTATTTCGGAGCTTCATTGATAGCTCTTAGTTTACTAATTATGTATGGATTGATTATTCATACTGAAGATATGTCTCAGGTATTTTCGGTAGAAACATGGTTTGTGATAAGTGTAATTTTAGCTCCAGTTGGTTATGTGGTTCAGGACGTTGTAGCCGATGCTATGACAGTTGAGGCAGTTCCTTTGGTTGATGAAACAGGAAATGATTATTCTAAAGATCAAATAAAAATAATGCATACAACAATGCAGACACTTGGAAGGTTTGCTATTATTGGCGGTACAGTACTTGTTGCATTAGTTAATGTAATATTGTTTAGAGATGTGGAAAGTCTTGAGCAGGCCGATAAGATAAATTTATATGGAACTATCTACATTTATGCTCTTGTAATACCTTTAGTTTCTATACTAGGTGTAATTTTAGCAAATTATTTAAGACATAAAAAAATACAAACTTTAAAATCTAAAGGTCTAGAATTTAAAGATGAAAGAGGTAACGAAAAAACAAAAATAAACTGGTGGATATTAGGAGGAAGTTTAGTTTTTGTTATTTTCACATTGTCTATTGGTTCCTTTAAGGTTCCGTTTGCACAAGAAATTGTGTTTATTGGCTCAGTCATAATCATTTTGTTTTTAATGTTTAAACTTATTAAGGAATTACCTCAGGAACTAAGATTAACAATTGTAGGTACAGCAGTAATTATTTTTGTATTTAGAGCCATGCCAGGTCCTGGGCCAGGATTAACTTGGTTTGAAATTGATGAGCTTGGATTTAATGAACAGTTTTTTTCTGTTCTATCATTATTGGCATCAATTTTAACATTAGCTGGTATTGTTTTATTAAGACCTTTTATGGCAAATAATTCAATTGCAAAAATAATTGTAGTTCTAAGTATTGCGGGTGCGATTTTGTTTTTACCAAGTGTTGGAATGTATTATGGTTTTCATAACTGGACAGCCTCGTTAACAGGTGGAGTTGTTGATGCTAAGTTTATTGCATTAATTAATACTGCATTAGAGTCTCCGCTTGGCCAAGTATCAATGATACCTCTATTAGCTTGGATAGCAAAAAATGCTCCAGCACATTTAAAGGCAACCTTTTTTGCAGTTTTTGCATCGTTTACAAATCTTGCATTATCAGCAAGTGCATTGGGCACAAAGTATTTAAATGAAATATTTACAGTTACCAGAGAAGTAAAAGATAAAGTTTCTGGGGAAATACAAACAACAGCAGATTATTCTGAACTTGGAATACTGTTAATTTTTGTAACACTTTTAACATTAATTCTTCCAATTTTATTTGTATTTATAATTAATAATAGTAAATACAAAACTACTGAATAAAAATTTAATACAATGAAAAAAATTTTCTTAGTGTATGGGCACTACAATGACAATTCATTTAATGCAGCAATTCGAGATGAGTTTGTTAAACAATCAAAAGTAAATGGAAATCAAGTTGATATTGTTGATTTATATAAAGAGAAATTTGATCCTGTTTTTGCTGGAGAGGAACCTGATCACGAAGTTTTAGATCATAGAAAAAGAATCGAAGAAAGTGATACAATTGTTTTAATTGCTCCAATTTGGAATTTTAGGATGCCAGCAATAGTAGAAGGTTGGATTGATAAAGTTTTAGCTCCACCTTGGGCATTTAGATTTAAACAGTTGGTTGGAAATTACGGTTATCCAATTGGAAACTTAAGAGATAAAAAAGCTATAATATTCTGCACATATGGTTCACCAAGATTAGCAATTACAACTTTTTTTTTAAACTTACCAATTAGAAGATTGAAAAGAGGGGTATTCCATATGTGTGGCATATATAACATTGTCTATAGAAGATATTTTGCAGTACCCTTTGTTAGTGATGCAAAGAGACAAGAATTTTTAGATGATGTTAGAAAAACCGCTAATAATCTTTAAAGCTGTAATTTTATTTTTTTTCTTTATTTCATTTTCTTACGCTGAATTATTAAGCCCCAATAGCACTATAAGCCCGAAAGAAGTTATTAAAATTCAATTGAGTGGGCTTCAACAAAATGATCTTGAATATAAAGATAGCGGCATAGAACAAACTTGGAAATTTGCTCACCCAAATAATAAGAGAGTAACAGGACCATTAAGCAACTTTAAGATGATGATAAAAAGCGACTCTTATGGGATGATGATTAACCACCTAAGTCACACAATAACTGAGCTTGGAAGTAGTGACAAATGGGCTCAATTTGAAGTTATCATTCTTGATAAGGACAAAATTTATCACAAATTCAATTGGCAAGTCGAAAAGTACACTTCTGAGGGAACTTTGAAAGACTGTTGGTTAACCACAATGGTATCCAGTCCAATCCCTCTTGGAAGCTCAATTTGATTGTTCACATATACATTTTTGTTTCGTAACAATTAAAAATTTAGTAGGAATCGCTGAATGAAAACAAAAACAAAAGTTGTAGTAGTTGGTGGAGGAGTTGTAGGGGTAAGTGCCCTGTATCATTTAGCAAAAAAGGGTTGGTCTGATGTCGTTCTAGTTGAAAGAAAAGAATTAACCTCAGGATCAACTTGGCATGCAGCAGGACTACTACCTTTATTTAATATGAGTTATTCAGTTGGACAACTTCATAAGTATGCAGTTAATCTTTATAAAACATTAGAGGAAGAAACTGGAAAAAATGTTGGCTTTAGTGTTGTTTCAAATATTCGTCTAGCAAGTACAAAAGATAGAATGGATGAATACCATCAATACGCAGGTGTCGCTCGAACTATCGGAGTAGATGTTAAATTTTTGAAACCAGAACAAGTAAAAGAAATTTGGCCGTTATGTCATACTGATGATTTAGTTGGTGCAATACAACACCCTGAAGATGGATATATTCAACCAGCAGATTTAACACAAGCATTAGCAACAGGTGCAAGAAACAGAGGAGCTGAAATTTATAGAAATACAACTGTACTATCGATGAGACAAACTAAAGATGGATGGGTTGTAGAAACAGATAAGGGATCAATAGAATGTGAGCATGTTATTTCTTGCTCAGGAAATTTTGCACGACAAACAGGTGAAATGGTAGGATTAGATATTCCAGTAATACCTGTTGAACATCAATACATTGTTACAGAACCTCACCCTGCAATTCAAAAAAGAAAAAAAGATGGATTACCAGAAATGGGAGTCTTAAGAGACAGTGATAGTAGATGGTATATGAGAGAAGAAGCTGGAGGATTAATTTTGGGTCCTTATGAAGATGGTGCACCAGCTTGTTATGTAGAAGGTCCATCAAAAAATTCAGAATATGAATTATTTCAAGAAGACTTAGACAGACTAGCTCCACACATTGAAGGAGCAATTCATAGAGTTCCTGCATTTGGAGAGGTTGGAGTAAAGAAAGTTTATAATGGAGCAATTTGTTATACTCCTGATGGAAATCCAATTGTTGGTCCTGCTTGGGGACTTAAAAATTTTTGGATAAATGAAGGACATAGTTTTGGAATAACAGCAGCAGGTGGTGCAGGTTGGCAGTTAGCAGAGTGGATCGTTGATGGCGAACCTACAATTGATATGTTAGGAGTTGAACCAAGACGTTACGGGAACTACGCGACTAAATCTTATTTGAAAGCAAAAAATGAAGAAGCATACAGCCATGTATTTATTGTTCACTACCCAGATGAAGAAAGACCAGCGGCAAGACCATTAAGAACAGCTCCTTGTTATGAACGAATGAAAAATTTAGGCGCTGTGTTTGGTCAGAAGTTTGGATGGGAAAGACCTAATTTTTTTGCAACAGACGGAATGGAACAAAAAGATGATTGGTCATTTAGAAGATCGAAATGGTTTGATGCTATTAAAAAAGAATGTCAAAATGTTAAAGAAAACGTAGGTCTTTTAGATATGACTGCGTTTGCAAAATGTAGAATTAGGGGACCTAAAGCAGAGGAATTTTTAGATTATTTAGTTGCAAACAAACTTCCTAAAAAAATTGGAAGAATAAATTTATGTCATGCTTTGAACACTAAAGGTGGAGTGCATTCAGAATTTACAATAATGAAAGAAGCGGAAAATAGTTATTATCTAGTTTCTGCTGGAGCAAATTTAAGATTGGACCATGATTGGATACAAAAATGGATGCCAGATGATGGATCTGTTATTTTTGAAGATTTAACTAACAGCACAGGAGTTTTAGTTGTAGCTGGTCCAAAAGCCAGACAATTAATGCAAAAGGTTTCAACAGACGATTTTTCTAATGAAAATTTCAAATGGTTGACTGCTAAAAATGTAAATGTTGGATATGCTCCAGTAAATGCAATGAGAGTTAACTTTGTGGGTGAGCTTGGTTGGGAACTACATCATCCAATTGAATATCAAAACCATATTTTTGATAAATTAATGGAAGCGGGAAAAGATTTAGGAATTAAACCTTTTGGGATTAGAGCAATGAATAGTTTGAGAGTAGAAAAATCTTATAAACTAGTTGGTACAGAATTATCAATTGAATACTCACCATATGAGTCTGGTCTTGATAGATTTGTTCATCCTAATAAAGGAAACTTTATTGGTTTAGAAGCACTTAACAAATGGAGAGAAAAAGGGTTTGATAATAAATTGGTCACTTTAGAGGTTCATAATACTAAAGATGCAGATGTGCTTGGAAATAATCCAATTTTTAAAGACGGAAAAGTTGTTGGAAGAGCAACCGGAGGTGAATTCGGTTTTAGATTAGATAAATCAATAGCTCTTGCAATGGTTAAGCCAGATTGTTCAAATGTGGGCGACAAATTACAAGTTGATATATTGGGTGAAATGTACGACGCTACTGTCTTAGATGAGAGTCCATATGATTCAGAAAATAATTTATTAAGAGCTTAATGAAAATTTTAGTAGCTGTAAAAAGGGTTATTGATTACAATGTTCAAATCAGAGTTAAAGAAGATGGAACTGGTGTAGTTACTGACAATGTTAAAATGTCAACCAATCCTCCTGATGATAATGCAATAGAAGAGGCTGTAAAAATTAAAGAGGCAGGCAAAGCTACAGAAGTAGTTGCAGTAACTGTAGGTGAAGAAAAAGCTCAAGAAACTGTTAGGAAAGCTTTAGCGGTTGGTGCGGACAGAGGCATTCATGTGAAAGTCGATGGAATTTTAGAACCACTCGCTGTTTCAAAAATTTTACAAAAAATAGTAGATAAAGAAAAACCAGATTTAGTATTTATGGGCAAACAAGCAATAGACGATGATTGTAATCAAACAGGCCAAATGTTGAGCGCTTTATTAAATTGGCCACAAGCAACATTTGCCTCAAAGATTGATGTTAAAGATAATAAATTAGAAGTAACTAGAGAAATAGACGAAGGTCTAGAAACAATCGAAATAAATGTTCCAGCTATTGTAACTTGCGATCTTAGGCTGAATGAACCAAGATATGCATCACTACCAAATATAATGAAGGCTAAGAAAAAACCTATAGAGGAAATTGTAGCTTCTGATTTAGGCGTAGATGTATCGCCAAGATTAGAGCAATTAAAAGTAGAGGAACCTCCAAAAAGAAAAGCAGGCATAAAAGTAGCAAATGTTGCAGAATTAGTTCAAAAATTAAAAAATGAGGCGAAGGTAATTTAATGGCAGTTTTACTTATAGCAGAACACAACAATAAAGAGTTAAGACCATTTACTCTTAATGCAGCTACAGCAGCATCTCAAATTGACTCAGATGTTCATGCTGTAATTATTGGTCAAAATTCTGCTGATGCTGCAAAACAATTATCTGAACTTCCAGTAGTAAAAAAAGTATTGAGTGTAGAAGGAGCTCACTATGAAAACTTCACAGCAGAAAATTTCTCTCCAGTGATTGTTAAACTAGCAGAAAATTATTCTCACATTGTTTGTTCAGCAAATACATTTGGAAAAAATTTGATGCCGCGAATTGCAGCTCATCTTGATACATCACAAGTAAGCGACATTATTAAAGTAATATCACCAGATACTTTTTTAAGGCCAATTTATGCCGGTAACGCTTTTGCAACAATTAAGAGTAATGATGCTAAAAAGTGCGTTACAATCAGACCCACTTCTTTCGATCCCTGTGAGAGTACAGGTGGATCAGCCCCAATTGAAAAAGTGGATGCTAGTGAAGAGTTTTCAAATACAAAATTTATTAAAAGAGAAGAAATTAAATCTGATCGACCTGAGCTTGGAACAGCAAGAATTGTTGTATCAGGTGGCAGAGGAATGCAAAGTGGTGACAATTTTAAATTAATTACAGAAATTGCTGACAAACTAGGTGCAGCAATTGGAGCATCAAGAGCAGCAGTAGATGCTGGATACATAAGTAATGATCATCAAGTAGGTCAAACAGGAAAAGTGGTAGTACCAGATCTATATATCGCTGTTGGAATTTCAGGTGCTATTCAACATTTAGCAGGAATGAAGGAAAGTAAAGTTATAGTTGCAATTAATAAAGATGGTGAAGCTCCAATATTTAGTGTTGCAGATTATGGACTTGAAGCTGATTTATTTGAGGCACTGCCTCAGTTCATGGAAGAGCTGAACAAATTAAACACTATACAAAAATAATCCTTACAGTTAAAAACTAGAGTATGTCTAGAGAATCAATGGAATATGATGTTGTAATAATTGGTGGAGGACCATCAGGATTATCAACTGCAATAAAGTTAAAACAACTAGATCCAAATCTAAATGTTTGTTTATTAGAAAAGGCATCAGAAATCGGAGCTCATATTTTAAGTGGAAATGTATTTGAAACACGTGCTCTAGATGAATTACTACCAAATTGGAGAGAATTAAATTCCCCAATCAAAACAAAAGTAACTAAAGAAAAATTTTTATTTTTAGGAAAAACCAAATCTTTAAGTTGGCCAACTTGGCTCCTACCTGCGGTGCAACAAAATCATAAAAATTATATTATTAGTCTTGCAAATTTATGTAGATGGCTTGCTGAACAAGCCGAAAATTTAGGTGTAGAAATCTTTCCAGGATTTCCAGCAAGTGAAATTTTATATAACGAAGGTGGATCTGTTAAAGGTGTTGCAACTCAAGATATGGGTATAGACAAAGATGGTAATAAAAAAGATAGTTTTGAACCTGGTATTGAACTTTTAGGTAAAGTAACTGTTTTTGCAGAAGGTTGCAGAGGCCACTTAGGCAAACAGCTTATTGAAAAATTTGAATTAAACAAAGGTAAAGATCCTCAACAATATGGAATTGGTTTTAAAGAAATTTGGGAAATAGAGGATAAAAATCATGAAGAAGGCTTAGTTATGCATACAGCTGGATGGCCATTAGATAACAATACATATGGTGGTAGTTTTATGTATCATGCAGAAAATAAACAAGTTTTTCTGGGCTATGTAATTGGTTTAGATTACAAAAATCCACATTTATCACCTTATGATGAATTTCAGAGGTTTAAAACACATCCAGCAATTAAAAAAATTATAGAAGGTGGAAAAAGAATTTCTTACGGCGCAAGAGCTTTAATTGAAGGTGGATTTCAAAGTTTGCCAAAAATGTTCATGCCCGGAGCTTTGTTGGTTGGTTGTGATGCTGGAACTTTAAATATGCCAAAAATTAAAGGCTCTCATACAGCTATGAAGAGTGGGATTATTGCAGCCGAAACTATTAATGAACATTTAAAAGAAAACAAAGATTTATCTATTTATGAAGATAAATTTAAAAATAGTTGGTTACATAAAGAGCTTTATGAAGCTCGGAACGTGAAACCTAGTTTTAGTTGGGGATTAATTTTAGGAATAATTTTCACAGGTATTGATCAAATTTTATTTAGAGGAAAACTTCCTTTTACACTTAAACATAAACATGCTGATCATGAAACATTAAAACCTGCAAATCAAATGCCAAAAATAGATTATCCAAAATACGATAATGTAATAACTTTTGATAAAACAAGTTCAGTTTATCTAACAGGAACCAATCATGCAGACAATCAACCAGTTCATCTAAAACTTAAAGATCCTGATTTACCAATAAATTATACTTTAGAAAAATTTGATGAACCTGCTCAAAGATATTGTCCTGCAGGTGTGTATGAAGTTCAAAAAGAAAATGATGTAAATAAATTTGTAATTAATTCTCAAAATTGTATCCATTGTAAAACTTGTGATATTAAAGAGCCATCTCAAAATATTACTTGGGTCACTCCAGAGGGTAGCGGCGGTCCAAGATATGGAAATATGTAAATTAGGATAAATCTATTGCAAACTTTTTTAAAGTTTCAATAGGTACATATTTAAGAGTGTTTTCATGGGTTCTTTTCAAAAATATTGGACATCCTTTACCGGCTTCAACTGCTCTTGCATACCAACTAGCACACAAACACCATCCATCCCCATCTTTTAAACCTGGAAACCCAAATTCAGGATGTGGAGTTATTAAATCGTTACCTGCTTCTTTCATCCACTCTAAGCATTCGGTAGTAACTTTTGCACAAACTGTATGAAGTCCATGATCATTCTCGTCAGTATTACAGCAACCATCGCGAAACCAACCTGTTAAAGGATCATTTGAACATTCTTCCAGGTCTTCACCTAGAACATTTTTTTGTTTTTCACTCATTAAATTTTAGTAGGATTTGGTTGACCTTTATAAACTTCTTCTGGGTCAAATTTTTTTTCTTTCTCAAGAAATTCCATTTCAACTTTTCTTCCGTTTTCTATTGGTCCCATAGGAACTGATCTATAAAAACATGATCTATAACCAACATGACAACTAGCTCCATCACCGATATCAACTGTTAACCATATTGAGTCTTGATCATCATCAATTCTTATTTCAGTAACCTTTTGTGTAAAACCACTTGTTTTACCTTTGTGCCAGATAGCTTTTCTCGATCTACTAAAATAGTGAGCCTCTTTAGTTTCAATTGTCTTTTTAAGAGCTTCTACATTCATATATCCATGCATCAAAATATCCTTTGTTTTTGAACACATAGTAATAACTGGGATTAACCCATCATTATCAAATTTTGGTGATAGAAGATTTCCCTCTTCAATATCGTAGATATTTTCTCTTTTTTTGAACATATGCGGTGACTATGTAGCACATATATGAATATATTAAATATTTTTAAATTGAAGTAATTACTGTATAAAAAAGCGCTATGAAATTAGTAAAAGACACAGATGACAAAAGTTTAGATACAAAGCAGGTTTCAGACAAAGAAGCTGAAGACGCTTTTAGAACTATCCTTTCTTGGATGGGCGAAGATCCAAGTAGAGAAGGTTTATTAGAAACTCCTAAAAGAGTGGTAAAAGCTTTTAAAGAATATTTCAAAGGTTACAAAGAAGATCCAAATAAAATCTTAGACAAAACTTTTGGTGATGTTGAAGGTTATGATGATATGGTTGTTCAAAAAAATATTTCAGTGCAAAGTCATTGTGAACATCATATGGCTCCAATTATTGGAAAAGCACACGTAGCTTATATTCCAAAAGAAAGAGTTGTAGGATTAAGTAAGTTAGCAAGAGTAGTTGAAGTTTTCTCAAAAAGATTACAAACACAAGAGAGACTTACAATGCAGATAGCAAACACTTTAATGGAATCATTAGATGCTAAAGGAGTTGCAGTAACTATTGATTCAACTCATCAGTGTATGACAATGAGAGGTATTAAAAAAGAACAAGCAACTACGGTTACAAATTACTACTTAGGCCAATTCAAAGAAGATTTAAGTTATCAAAATAGATATTTACGATTTATCAGCACTACGTTAAAAGATTAGTGTGTCGGATCAATTCAAAGCAATAGTCCTTAACCAAGAAGGAGAAAATTTTTTACGTGAAGTAAAATCTTTAGATAAAAGTTTCTTAAAACATGGAGATGTAACAGTAAAAGTAGATTATTCTGACTTAAACTTTAAAGATGGAATGATTCTAAAGAATGGAGGAAGATTAGTTAAAGAATATCCTCATATTCCAGGAATAGATTTTTCTGGAACTGTTATTCAAAGCGATAATCCTAAATTTAAAGAAGGTGATGAAGTAATACTAACTGGTTTTAGAGTGGGAGAAGTTTTTTTTGGAGGGTTTTCACAAATTGCAAAAGTAAGTGGAGACTTTTTAGTTAGAAAACCAGATAGTTTAACTAGCAAACAAGCAATGATTTTAGGAACAGCAGGTTTAACTTCTTTAATGAGTGCATTTGCTATTCAAGCAAGAGAAAGTATTTTATTAGGAGAAAAAGTTAACGATGTTTTAGTAACTGGTGCAACAGGCGGAGTTGGTAGTTTAGCAGTTATGGCTTTAACTAAATTAGGTTACAACGTTACTGCAGTAACAGGAAAAGATTCTAAGTCAGACTATTTAAAATCATTAGGTGCTAAAAACATTATAAATAGGGCTGAATTTGATAAAGATCCAAGACCAATAGATAAGGGTTTATGGGATGGAGTAGTTGATACTGTAGGTGGGAAAATTTTAGCAAACGCAATAGCTCAAACAAAATCAAATGGAATTATAGCAGTTTGTGGAAATGCAAACAGTAATGAGCTTAATACAAATTTGCTTCCGTTTATGTTAAGAGGTATTAAAGTTTGGGGAATGGACTCTGCTAATTGTAGCATTAAGAGAAGAGAATTTATTTGGGGAGAAGCATCTAAATTAATTGATTTTGATTTAATTGAAAAATCAGTTTTAACTGTTAGTTTGGAGGAATTAGTTGAAACTTATCCAAAAATTTTAAAAGGTGAAATTGCTGGAAGAGTATTAGTTGATTTAAATAAATAATGGATTGGGATAAATTAAAAATTTTTCATGCTGTAGCAGAGGCAGGTAGTTTTACGAACGCTACTGTTAACTTAAATCTCAGTCAATCAGCTATAAGTAGACAAATACAATCATTAGAACAAGATTTAAAAGTGCAGTTGTTTGAAAGACATGCAAGAGGATTGACACTTACGCAAAATGGAGAATATGTTTTTAAAACTGCTCATGAAGTTATAAGTAAACTTAAAGAAGTTGAAACATCATTAGGTGATCAAAAGAATAAACCAACAGGAAAATTAACAATTACAACTGTAAGAAGTTTTGGAACACATTGGTTAACACCAAGAATTCAAGAATTTATGACACTTAATCCAGAAATTGAGATTGAACTCGTTTTTGATGATAAAGAATTAGATCTAAGTACTCGTCAAGCTGATATCGGAATTTTTATGAGAAGACCAAAACAGCTTAACTATATTCAGAAAAAATTGGTTGATATTAAGTATTATATTTATGGATCAAATAAATACTTAGAAAAAAATGGAATGCCAAAAACGGTTAATGATTTAAACAAACATAAATTTATTTCATTTGGAAAAGGTGCTCCTTCGCCAGTTTATAACCCTGATTGGGCCTTAAAAATAGGAATGCATGATGGAAAAAAAAGAAAATCTATTATGAAGGTTAATAGTGTTAGTGGTTTATTATATGGTGTTGAGTCTGGAGTGGGTTTGGCAGCATTACCAGAATATTTAGTTTCGAATACTAGTAATATAATTAAAGTTCTTCCAAAAGTAGAAGGACCAATAACAGAAGCTCACTTTGTGTACCCGCAATCATTAAAAAACACAGCTAGAGTCCAAGCTTTTAGAAATTTCTTGTTCAGTAAAATTGGCGACTGGAAATAAAAATACCCTCTATAAATAATATCAAATAATCCTTGTATTCTGCGACAAAATATGCGATTGATAATCATTCGCATTGAGAATAATTCTCATTCGCAAATCAATTAGGGTAAAGAAAAGGATACAATGAAAAAAGTAACAATAATAAGTTTATTTGTTTATTTAATAGTCTCGTCTTTTGCTATTGCAAATGAAGTAAATATCTTCAATGCAAGACATTACAAGGCGGATAATGAACTTTATAGCAAATTTACCAACAAAACTGGAATTAAAGTAAACCTGATTAATGGAAAGGCTAGTGCATTAGAAAAAAGAATGATTGAAGAAGGCAATGATTCTTCTGCTGATCTTTATATCACTGCTGATGCTGGAAGATGTGGAGCTTTCAAAGCTAAAGGAATGACACAAAGTGGCTTGGTGTCTCCAACAATTAAATCTTCTGTTCCAAAAAATTTTAGAACTACACACTGGGTAGGAGTAGCAAAAAGAGCAAGAATAATTTACTACTCACCAGAAAGAGTTAGTGGTGCTGAATTATCAGGATTAACATATGAAGGTCTAGCTGATCCAAAATGGAAAGGTAGATTAGTAATTAGAAAATCAAGTAACATTTATAACAAGTCACTTGTAGCTTCATTAATTGAAAATAATGGAAAGAAAGCTGCTGCTGAATGGTCTAAAGGAGTTGTTTCTAACATGGCAAGAACACCAAAAGGAAATGACAGAGCTCAAATTATGGCGGTTGCAGCTGGAGAAGCCGATATCGCTGTAGCAAATACTTATTACTTAGCACTTATGCTATCTGGCAATAAAGGAGCAGAACAACAAGCAGCTGCTAAAAAAGTTAAGGCATTTTTTCCTAATCAAAATGATAGAGGAACACACATGAATATTAGTTGTGCTGCATTAGTAAAAGGAGCTCCTAATAAAGCAAATGCTATTGCTCTTGTTGACTTTTTATTATCACCAGAGGCTCAGGAACATTTTACAAATAATACTTTTGAGTTTCCAATGATAGCTGGGGTATCTCCAAATCCATTGGTAGTGAATAATTTAGGATTAGATTTTAAACAAGATTTAACAACTAAAGTTTCAAGCTATGGAAAAAATCAAGCTGCTGCATTAGAGGTAATGACAGCTGCTGGATGGAAGTAAGGAAAAAGTGAGAAAGAATTTATTTAATTTTAATTTAGACATTTCTCCAGGCAAAAGTGGTTCTCTAGAGGGTCAGATAACTTGTGAGCCATGCTTGTCACAATGTGAAAAAATTAAAAAAAAAATAAATAATAGAAAATTATCTGAGATCGGAAATGATGATATTGATCGTGTCATTAATGTTTTTGATTTAAAAAGTTAATTTTCAAAAAGTGAACATAACTCAATAGTTATTTACCCTACTATTGATTATGTTCACTTGAAAAAAAGGGTAAAAATGTATTTAAAAAAAATTAATTTTTGGTTTTTAAGTTCTTTACTGGTATCAATTTTTGTTGCTATACCAATTGTTACTGTATTTACTAGTTTTTTTGAGGATACATCAAATTATTATCAGATTCTTAAAGATACCTTTTTATTTGAATATATTTTTAATTCAATAGTTTTGCTAATTAGTGTTTTAGTTTTAACTTTTTTAATTGGAACCAGTACGGCTTATTTAGTTTCATTTTATAAATTTCCTTTTAGTAATTTATTTAAATGGGCACTTATATTATCTTTTGCTGTACCTCCTTATATTTACGCATATTCATTGACAGCTTTCTTTGAAAATTATGGAACTTTATATTCGATATTGAAAAATGTGTTTGGAGAAGCAAATTATAATCAAAGTATTCCAAAGTTTGATGGCCTAATAGGTGCTGTACTTTCACTATCTTTCTCACTATTTGCTTATGTTTATATTCTCTCAAGAGCATCATTCCAGTATCAATCTCAAAATTTAATTGATTTAGGTAGAAATTTAGGATTTTCAAAAGCAAAATCCTTTTATTCTTTAATCTTACCTGCAGCTAGACCAGCAATTGTTGCAGGCCTTTCTCTAGTTGCGATGGAGACTTTAGCTGAATTTGGGGCGGTTGATTTCTTTTCTATAAATACTTTAACAACAGGTATTTACAATTCTTGGATTACATTTGATGACTTAGCTTTCTCAAACAGGATATCTTTTTTTCTTCTCTTATTCATTTTTGCAATATTTATTTTAGAAAATTTATCTAGAAAGAAGGCAAGGTATCACGCAAATACTAAAGGGGGATTTAAACAAAAAGAAAAAATCCAACTATCAGGAAGTAAAGCATTTTTTGCGTTTTCAATTTGCTTCTTAGTTTTTTTCCTAAGTTTTTTATTTCCACTAAGTCAAATGCTTTATTGGACATTAAAATTTCCTGAAAATCTTTTTGATATTCCAATATTAACTTTAACATTAAACACTTTGTACCTGGTGTTATTATCAAGTTTAGTTTTAATAATTTTTTCTTTAATTTCTAATTATGGAAATAGAGTGTCAAAAAATAAAACTTTAAACACTTTGTCTACTTTATCGATTTCTGGTTATGCAATTCCTGGAGTAATTTTAGCGGTGGCATTTATAACTTTTATTGCTTGGTTTGATGATAATGTTGTAAAAGCACTTGGTTTTTTATCTATTAAAAAAATGTTTATTGGTTCCATTCTAGGACTCGTCTTAGTTTATTTTGTAAGATTCTACTCTTTAGCTTTTAACGGAATAAAATCTGGTTATGAGAAAATAAATATTTCCGTTGATGAAAGTTCATATTTACTTGGTTACTCTAAAAAGAAAACTTTCATGAATATTCATTTACCTTTCTTAAGAAACTCTCTTTTATTTGTTGGAATATTAATTTCTTTAGAAATAATAAGAGAATTGCCAATCACTTTGATTTTAAGACCTTTTAATTTTGAAACATTTGCAACTACAGCTTATATATCTGCTTCAGAAGACTTATTAGAAGCTGCAGCTGT
>CACJIB010000019.1 GCA_902593405.1 uncultured Pelagibacteraceae bacterium
AATTAATAATACTTAATTTATGAAACCATTAAACAAAATAATAACTAACAAAGATACCTCATTCAATCCAATATGGATCATGAGACAAGCAGGTAGATATTTACCAGAATTTAGAGAAATTAGAAAAGAAAATCCTAATTTCATTAATTTATGTTTAAATGAAGATTTGTCTTCAGAAATAACTTTACAACCTTTAAAAAGATTTGATTTTGACGCAGCAATAATTTTTTCAGATATTTTAATGCTTCCATATGGATTAGGTCAAAAAGTAGAATTTGAAAAAAACTTTGGTCCAAAATTGGGTGAATTAAATTTAAATGAAATTGCTAAGACTGATGAAATCGATTTTGTAGAAAAAATACATCGCGTATATAGAGCAATAAAAAAAGTTAGCTCTGACATTAATCTAAAAAATAAAAATACTATTGGTTTTATTGGTGCTCCATGGACATTATTAGTTTACATGATTAACCAACAGTCTCCCAAGAAGAATTTAAAAAAAGATTTTTTTAAAGATGATTTTTTAATAAATAGAATTTTATTAATTATTGAAAAATTTTTAAAGGTGCATATTAAACATCAAATTGATAATGGCGCAAATATAATACAAATATTTGATAGTTGGGCAGGCCTATTAGAAGAAAAGGATTTACCTAACTATGTTTATACCCCAACTTTAAATTTAGTAAACTATGTAAAATCTTTAAATGTACCAGTGATATGTTTCCCTAGAGAAATAAAAAATTATAAAGAATTTTGTGATATTGTTAAACCTGACGCTGTAAGTATTGATTATAACGTTGATCCTAAAAAAATACTCAGAAGCATTAAAATACCTGTTCAAGGCGGTTTAGACCCTAAAATTTTATTAACAGACAAAGAAACTTTGAAAAAAGAAACTTATAATTATTTGGAAATCTTTAAAGATCATCCATATATATTTAATCTTGGACATGGCATTTTGCCTGAAACCAATCCAGATATGGTAGAAAATTTAATTAAAATTGTAAGAGATTTTAAATGATCGAAAAAAATCATCCTCCTATTAAGTTTGGCAAAACAGGCGTACTTATAATTAATTTAGGCACACCCGATTCTACTAATTGGCTGGATATTAGAAAATATTTAAGGGAATTTCTTTCGGACAGAAGGGTTATCGAGGTAAATCCATTAGTTTGGAAAATTATTTTGAATTTGTTTATTTTAAATTTTAGACCCTCTAAAACCGCTAAGGCTTATAAAGAAATCTGGATGAAAGATGAAAACATGTCTCCACTTCTTTATTATACAAAAAAACAAAGTGAGAAAATTTCTAGCCTGTTATCAAAAGAAAATATTATTATAGATTTCGCAATGAGGTACGGAAACCCAAGTATTAAAAGCAAGATTTATAATTTGCATGAAATGGGTTGTGAAAATCTTGTGATACTCCCACTTTATCCTCAGTATGCAGCAGCCACAACAGCAACTGTTTGTGATGAGGTATACAGAACTTTGATGAAAATGAGATGGCAACCTTCCTTAAAAATAATTCCTCATTACGAATCTGATCCACTTTACATTGATGCCCTTGTTAATTCCGTTAATAAAAAGATAAATGAAATTAGCTGGAAACCAGATTTAATTATAGCCTCTTATCACGGGATACCAAAAAAATATTTTGATAAAGGTGATCCTTATCATTGCTATTGTCATAAAACGACAAGACTTATCTCAGAAAAATTTAGTTCAATTAAAATTAAAACTACATTTCAATCAAGATTTGGACCACAAGAATGGCTTCAACCTTATACTGACAAGACTTTAGAAAATTTACCCAAAGAGGGTGTTAAAAATGTTCTTACAATCTGTCCCGGCTTCGCATCTGATTGTGTAGAGACTTTAGAAGAAATACAAATTCAAGCTAGAGAAAGCTTTTTAAATTCAGGAGGAGAAAATTTCGACATGGTTCCTTGTTTAAATGATAATAATGATCATATCATTTTGCTAAAATCCTTAATTGAAAGAAATATTTGATATATGAATTTGTATTTATTATTTAAATCTTTACATTTAATTTCAGTTGTTTCTTGGATGGCTGGTCTTTTATATCTTCCAAGAATTTTTGTTTACCACGTTGAAAATAAAGAAAAAAAAGAAGCAACTGATATATTTGAGGTGATGGAAAAAAGATTATTTTCTTACATTATGCGACCAGCAATGATTTTTACTTGGGTTTTCGGACTAGCTTTAATTTATCTGAATGGAATAGACATTTTCTCCCAAGTATGGTTTCAGATAAAGATCGTCTTGGTGATATTGTTGTCAGCATACAATGACTATTTAGGAAAATGTCTTGTTGCCTTAAAAAATTCTACAAATACAAGATCTGCAAAATTCTTCAGAATTATTAATGAAATACCGACGGTTATCTTAATAATTGTTGTATTTTTAGCTATTTTTAAGCCAATCTAGGGTTGAAATTTTAATGGTAGTATATATATTTATAACACTGATAAATTCTTATCAAACAATCAATCATGAACATTCAAGAATTAAAACTTAAATCATCAGAACAGCTTATTACACAAGCAGAAGAGCTTGGCATAGAAAACGCCAGCACATTAAGAAAACAAGAAATACTTTTTGCTATTCTTAAAAAAGTTGCTGAAAAAGAAGAAATTACAGGCGTGGGTGTTCTTCAATTATTACAAGATGGTTTTGGTTTTCTTCGGGCCATGGAGTCAAATTATCTTCCAGGACCAGATGACATTTATGTAAGTCCAAGTCAAATTAGAAAATTTGGACTAAGAACAGGAGACACCGTTGAGGGACCAGTAAGAGCCCCTAAAGAAGGTGAAAGATATTTTGCATTGTTACAAGTTAGTAAGATAAATTTTGAAGAACCAGAAAAAGCTAGACACAAAATTGCATTCGATAACTTAACTCCGTTATATCCAGACAAACAATTGGTAATGGAAGTTGAAACCACAAAAGTTGAAAAAAAACAAGATTTAACTCCAAGACTAATTGATCTAGTTAGTCCAATAGGTAAAGGTCAAAGATCGATAATTATTTCTCCACCCAAAGCTGGAAAAACAATGATTTTGCAAAGCATCGCAAACTCGATAGCTAAAAACTATCCAGAGTGTTATCTTATGGTTTTGCTTATTGATGAGCGACCAGAAGAAGTAACTGATATGCAAAGAACGGTAAAAGGTGAAGTAATTAGCTCTACTTTTGATGAACCAGCACAAAGGCACGTTGCAGTAGCCGAAATGGTTATTGAAAAAGCCAAAAGATTAACCGAACATAAAAAAGATGTTATTATATTATTAGACTCAATAACAAGATTGGGAAGAGCTTATAACGCAGTTATACCAAGTTCAGGTAAAGTTCTAACAGGAGGTGTTGACGCTAATGCACTTCAGAGACCCAAAAGATTTTTTGGTGCAGCAAGAAATATTGAAGAAGGTGGTTCGTTAACAATTATTTCTACAGCCTTGATAGACACGGGAAGCAGAATGGATGAAGTAATTTTCGAAGAATTTAAGGGAACAGGTAATAGCGAAACAATTCTAGATAGAAAAATTGCAGACAAAAGAATATACCCAGCAATTGATATAACAAAATCAGGCACAAGAAGAGAAGAATTATTATTTGATAAAAATGATTTACAAAAAATGAATGTGCTTAGAAGAATAATTGCCCCAATGGGAACCATGGATGCTATTGAATTTATAAACTCTAAATTAAAAGATACTAAAAATAACGCAGAATTTTTTAATTCAATGAATAAACCAGCGTAAAATAAGCTTGAAGTTCAAAAAGATATTTCATGGACTTATTAGAAAAAATTAAAATACTACAAAATCATCTTAACGCTAGAAATTTTAAAAAAGTAATTGAGGGCTCAAAAATACTTTTAAATAAGGTGCCAAATAACGACTATTTATTAAACATTACGGGAATGGCGTATCAAGGACTGTCTCAACATGACAATTCTATAAAATGTTTTAATCAAGCATTAAAATATTCTCCCAACAATCTAGCTGCAATGAATAATTTGGCAAATTCTTTAAAAGCAATTGGAAAATTAGAGGAATCAAAAGATTTATATGAAAATATTTTAAAGATTAATCCAAATTATATTAATGCTTACAATAACTTTGCAAATTTAAAAACATTAGTTAATGATTATGATGGTGCAATTCAACTATATAAAAAAGCATATTCTATAATTGAAAAAATGGATAACGTTCCCAACTCAACTGTCACCGGAATTTTATTCTCTCTCGCGGCCGCTTATCAAAGTGCAAATAAAATAGAGGAAACACAAGAAATTGTTATGAAAATACTTTCTATAGATCCATCCCATGTAGGTGCTCACAAATTAACTGGTTCTCTAATTAAATATTCAAATGATAATGAAGAGTCCATGAAACACATAAAAGAGATGGAAGAAGTTGATAAACAAATAAATGATCAAGACCTTCTAAAAAAAGTTGATATATCATATGCTCTTGGAAAATCTTATGAAGATCTAAAAAATTATGAAAAAGCTTTTCATTATTTAAGTAAAGCAAATCAACTAAAATTTGATAAAAAAGGCTCTAATTTAGAAGCAGAAAAAAAAGCCATCAGAAACATTATTAAGATTTTTGAGGGAATTGATTTAAAAAATTCAAACATAGAACCACAAGAAAAAAAAATTATATTTATTCTTGGTATGCCAAGGTCTGGAACAACATTGACAGAACAAATTGTTGCTTCTCACAACGAGGTTTATGGGGCTGGTGAATTAATATATTTACAACAAGTTTTGAAAAAAAACTTTGTAAATGATTCTAAATATGAAAAGCAGAGAATTATTGATTTTCAAAATTTATCAAAAAATATAATTTTTCAAGAATATCTTAATTATTTTAATTTGTATAATTTTAAAGAAAAAATAATTACCGACAAAGCTCCACAAAATTTTAGATTAATTGGTTTTATAAAATTGTTTTTTCCCAATTCTAAAGTCTTGCATTGTTTTAGAAATCCTAAAGATAATTGCCTATCTTTATATAAAAATACGTTTGCATCTGACATGATGAATTGGACCAATAAGCAAGAAGATATTGCTGAATATTATAATCTTTATTCTGAAATCATGAGTTTTTGGAAGGATAAAATCCCCGAGTTTATTCATGATGTTGAATATGAAAAACTTGTTGAAAACAAAGAAGAAGAAATAAAGAAAATCCTAAAATTTTGTGACTTAGACTGGGATGAAAAATGTTTAAGTCCAGAAAAAAATAGTAAGACACCTATTAAAACTGTGAGTATAGCACAAGCAAGACAACCAATTTACAAAACATCTCTCAACAATAGTAATAATTTTGATAAGTATTTAGGAAATATGTACAATATATTAAAACAAAATATTGACTGAACTAGATAAAATAAAACAACTACTACAATTTAATAAATTTTTAGAAGCCGAGAAATTACTTCAAAAATTAATTTTAAATACTCCACAAAATTTAGAGCAGTTAATGCTTTTAGCTGGTTTGTACAGATCTATTGGAAAATTTAACGAAGCAAAAAAAACTTATCTTAGGATAATAGAATTAGATAGTGCTTATACGGTTGCTTATCGTTTGCTCATAGATTTTTTAGATGAAAATGAACTAAGTGATTTTGAAAAAAAAATTACTGCGTTAATATCAAAAGAAATTTCGGATGAAAAACAAATAGATTTATATTTTTCTTTAGGAATTTTAAATGAAAAATTAAAAAAATATAAACTATCTTCTGATTATTTTACCAAGGCCAATAATCTCAAAAGAAAAATAACACCTTTTAATTTCAATAATCTTGAAAAGCATTTTCAAAATTTAAAAGATGTATTTAGTAAATTATCATTCAAAAAAATTAATTATCAAAATCAAAAAAAAATTATTTTTATTATAGGACTACCAAGATCGGGAACTTCTTTAGTGGAATCAATTTTAGGATCTAATAAAAATATTTACAGAGCTGGTGAAATACCGAATTTGAAGCAAATAATCAGAGAAAACTTTGTTTCTGAGGGTCTTCTAGATTTCGATAAAATTAATAACAAAATTAATAATAAAGATAATATTATTTATAATCATTACATAAATAACACTAACCTTAAAAATATTAAAGAAAATGTAGTTATTGATAAGAATACTGAAAATTTTAAATTTTTAGGAATTATAAACACTTTTTTTACAAATTCGAAAATAATAAATTGTGTAAGAGATCCATTCGAAAACTTTTGCTCTCTCTATAAAATAAATTTTAATTCATCAGGTCTTAATTGGACAAACTCTAAAAAAGAAATATTCATGTATCACAAAAATTATTTTGAATTAATTGATTTATGGAAAAGCAAAAACATTAATAATATTATTGATTTAAAATTTGAAGAGTTACTTTCAGACTCTGTTAATACTATAAATAAATTAATTGATTTTTGTGATCTAGATAGAAATGATGATTATATTAATTTTCATACCTCAAATTCTCTCATAATTAAAACAGCAAGTGCTAATCAAGCTAGAAAACCAATTCAAAAAGCAAATATTTATAAATATAAGCATTTCAAAGATTATTTTGATTTTAATTAAATAATTTTACATATAGCTTAATTAATATTAAATAATTTTATGACCATATTCGCTTTATCGACTGGACCAGGAACCTCGGGAATTGCTGTAATAAGAATATCCGGTGAAGAAACTTCAAAAATAATTAAGTTATTAACTGGGAAGGCAATCCCAAAGCCAAGAGTAGCAACTTTAAGAAAAATCAATAAAATCAACACTTCTGAGCTGATTGATGAGGGATTAATTCTTTGGTTTCCTGGCCCTGAGAGCTACACAGGAGAAGATATGGCTGAGATTCAAGTTCATGGAAGCAAAGCTGTAGTGGAAGCTCTCCACTCTACCCTTTCCGACATAGAAAATTGCAGATTAGCTGAACCAGGTGAGTTTACAAAACTAGCATTTCAAAATGGAAAAATAAATTTGCTTAAAGCTGAGAGTATTGCTGATCTAATTTCGTCTGAAACTGAAATCCAAAGACAGCAAGCAATAAAAATTATGAATGGAAAATCGGCAGATCAATTTAATTATCTTAGAGATAAACTTTTAAAAATTTTATCTCATGTCGAAGCAAAAATTGATTTTCCAGAAGAAGATTTGCCAAATAATATTTTAGACGAAATTAAAAATAGTTCAGATGAAGTTATAATTAAAATTAAAAAAATATTAAACGATCAAAAAGTTGGAGAAAGAATACGAGAGGGTTTTAAAATTGCAATCCTTGGACCTACTAATGCTGGCAAATCTAGCCTGATGAATCATTTATCTAATAGAGATGTTGCGATTGTTTCAGAGATAGCTGGTACTACTAGAGACGTCATTGAAACTCATCTTAATTTAGATGGTTATCCAGTAACAATATCTGATACTGCTGGAATAAGAGATTCCAAAGATGAGATAGAAAAAAAAGGTATTAAATTATCCCTAAATAGAGCAGAAGAAGCAGATTTGAAGCTTGTTGTAGTGGAGGCTAAAAACCTTGAATTTACTGATATTTTGAAGGGTCTGTTAGACGATAATGCAATTTTAGTTGTAAATAAGTCTGATCTTTTAGAAAAAGATATTGATCCACAAATTAAAAAAATAAATCATGTTTTAATTTCAATTAAAGAAAATAAAAACGTTGAGGAATTAATTTCAAAAATAAAAAATAATTTAAAAAATAAATTTATCTCAAGTGATGATATTTTAATTACCAGGGAAAGACATCGACAACATTTGCAACAATGTTTAGATCATATAAATAACTTTAATCAAAAAAAAGAAATTGAAGATTTTGACAAAGCAGCTGAAGATTTAAGATTAGCTACTAGGCATTTAGGTATGATAGTTGGAAAAGTCGATGTAGAGGAGATATTAGGTAGTATTTTCAACGATTTTTGCATTGGGAAATAAATACCTTTTTCGCTGGTTTTTTGACCTTTTTTTATCAAAAAACGTTGATAATCCACACTTATTTATAAAAAAATAAGCCTATCTTGTAAATTATATAATCACCTATAAATTTGGTTTATGAAAAATGATTTGTCATTTGATGTAGTGGTAATTGGAGGTGGTCATGCTGGATGCGAAGCTGCAGCAGCATCAGCCCGTCTTGGAGTAAACACAGCCCTATTTACTCATAAAATAGAAACTATTGGTGAGATGTCTTGTAACCCTGCAATAGGTGGTTTGGGTAAAGGTCACTTAGTTAGAGAAATAGATGCTCTTGATGGTGTTATGGGAGATGTAGCAGATAAATCAGGTATACAATTTAGACTGTTAAATAGAAGTAGAGGGCCAGCAGTCAGAGGACCAAGAACTCAATCTGACAGATCACTTTATCGTAAATTTATGCAAGAAAAACTGTTAAACTATTGTAATTTAAGCGTTTTTTCAGATCCAGTAGTAAAGTTTATTTTTAATAAAAATTCAATAAATGGATTTGAAACTAAAGAAGGTAAGAAAGTTCTATCTAACAAGATAATACTCACAACAGGGACTTTTTTAAATGGTTTGATACATATAGGTGATGAAAGAACACCAGCAGGAAGATATGATGAAAAACCTTCAACAGGTTTGAGTGAACAATTAGCAAAATATAATTTTAAAATTGGAAGGTTAAAAACCGGAACACCACCAAGGTTAGATTCAAGGACAATTAATTTTGAAAACTTAGAAGAACAATTTGCAGATGAAGATCCTTATTTTTTTTCATTCTTAACAAAAAAAAATCTAAACAAACAAATATCTTGTCGTATGACTTATACAAACGAAAAGGTTCATAACATTATAGAAAAGAATTTATCTAAGAGCGCCATGTACTCAGGTAGCATAAAAGGGGTAGGCCCAAGATATTGTCCATCTATAGAAGATAAGATAGTAAAATTTGCAGATAAAGTTCGTCACCAGATATTTTTAGAACCAGAAGGCCTAAATGATCACATAATTTACCCAAGTGGTATTTCGACATCACTTCCAGCAGAGGTTCAACAAGAAATATGTAATAATATCAATGGTTTAGAGAATGTAAGAATATTAAGACCAGGATATGCAATAGAATATGACTATATAGATCCACGTGAACTATTCTTAACCCTTGAGACTAAAAAGATAAGAAATCTTTATCTAGCTGGTCAAATTAACGGAACTACAGGATATGAGGAAGCTGCTGCACAGGGCCTTATAGCAGGAATAAACGCTGCCTTGTCTGTTAAAAAATTGGAACCATTCATACTTGATAGATCTGACGCTTATATAGGAGTAATGATTGATGATTTGGTGACCAAAGGTGTAGCTGAGCCATATCGAATGTTTACTTCAAGAGCAGAATATCGATTGAGCTTGAGATCTGATAATGCCGATCAAAGATTAACTCCAAAGGGAATAGAAATTGGCTTAATAGCTAATGAGAGAAAAACCATATATTTGAGTAAATTTGAGCAGATTAGTCAAATAAATGTAAAAATGAGAGATTCAATGATTTCACCATCTAAAGCAGAGAAATTTGGAATAAAAATAGCAAAAGATGGAATATTTAGATCGTCTAATGAAATATTAACCCAAAAAGGGGTAAATATGAGCAAAATTAGAGAAATATGGACTGATATACCTTTTTTTAGTAAAGAAATTGATGAACAAGTAGAAATTAACGCCCATTACAGAGGATATTTAAAGAAGCAAAAGGCTGATATTTTAGCATTTAAGAGGGACGAAAACCTAATTATACCTGACAAAATTAATTATGATGGTCTCTCAGGTTTATCAAATGAAGTTAAAGCTAAATTTAAGGAAATAAGACCAAAAACTATGGGTCAAGCATTGAGAATCGATGGAATAACTCCTGCAGCAGTATATATTTTGTTGTCACATGTCAAAAGAAAGTCTATTAAGCATATAGCTTAATGGACCAAGAAATTTTAAATTCTTATTCTAGAATCAATCACTTAATTGTTTCACGTGAAACATTTTTTGATTTTGAAAACTATATATCCATGATTCTTGAAAAAAATAAAAAAATCAACATAATTAGCCAAAATACAGCATCAAAAAAGGCCATAATTGACCGCCATATTATAGATTCCGCACAAATTATTGATTTTGTTGACTTAAATAGCAATACAACCACAGATTTAGGCTCAGGAGGGGGAATGCCTGGTATAATCGTAGCAATTATACTAAAAAATATGAAAAACAATATGACTGTGCACCTTTACGAAAAAAGCTACCATAAAAGCTGTTTTTTAAAGGAAGTTTCAAAAAAATTAAATTTAAACACAGAAGTTAATCAAAAAAATATATTTGAAATAAAAAATTTAGAAACAGGGACGATAATGTCGAGAGCATTTAAACCAATGCCAATTGTATTAGATTTAGTTTATGAAAATTTTACAAAATATAAAAATGTAATTTTTTTTATGGGGAAGAGTGGAAAAAAAATATTTGAAAATTCAAAAAATAATTGGGAACTGGACTATACAGAAAAAAAAAGTTTAACAAACGAAGATTCATTTTTGATAAATATTAAAAAAATTAAAAAAAAAAATTAAAATTGTAATAAAAAAATTAAATGCAAATTATTTCTGTCATAAATCAAAAGGGTGGGGTAGGTAAAACTACAACTGTCATAAATCTCGCAGCTGGACTATCGCAATCGAATAAAAAAATTTTAGTTATTGATTTAGATCCTCAAGGAAACGCAACAACAGGTCTAGGATTATCTAATATGGATAGCTCAAGTGATACAATTTATGGAGTATTGAATGGATCTAAAGAAATTAGCAATGTAATTAAGAGGACACAGTTTAATAATTTAGATATTATCACCTCTAATGTCGATTTATCAGGATTAGAAGTTGAGACAGCTGATGATAGTAACAGGGCGTTTTTATTAAAGTCTAAATTAACCGCATATTTAAACAATTCTAGAGGATCTTATGACTATGTTCTTATTGATTGCCCCCCTTCTTTGAGCCTATTAACAGTCATGGCTCTGGTGAGCTCAAATTCACTCTTAGTACCTTTGCAAACTGAATTTTTTGCTCTTGAGGGCTTAACTCAACTAATGAAGACGATTGAACGAATAAAAGTAAATTTAAACCCAGGTTTACAAATAAGAGGCATACTTTTAACCATGTATGACAAAAGAAATAAGCTTTCATCACAAGTTGAGAAAGAAGCTAGAGATTATTTTACTGAAAAAGTTTACTCAACAGTCATACCAAGGAACGTGAGATTGTCCGAAGCACCTTCACATGGTATGCCAGTGTTAATTTATGACAAATCCTGTCCAGGTAGTAAATCGTATTTTAGTTTTACTGATGAATTTATCAACCAAGAGTCAACAGTGGGAAGTGCAGCTTAATGGATAAAATTAAAAAGGGACTGGGCAGAGGATTATCTTCCTTAATAGGAGAAACGAAAGTAGAGCCTCAAAAAAATCATGTAGCAATAAGTGATTTAACTCCAAACAAATTTCAACCAAGAAAAATTTTTGATGAAAGTAATTTAGAAGATTTAACTAAATCTATTAAAGAAAGAGGAATGATCCAGCCAATTATTGTCAGGGAGTCTTATGACGATAAATCGAAATTTGAAATTATTGCAGGTGAAAGAAGATGGCTTGCAGCTCAACGTGCTGGTCTTCACAATGTTCCTGTTGTTGTTACAGAGGCAGATGATTTGAAATCCTTAGAATTTGCAATTGTAGAAAATGTCCAAAGACACGACTTAAATCCTCTTGAAGAAGCCCAAGGTTATAAAAGATTAATAGATGAATTCTCATATGATCAAGAAAAAGTATCAAAATTTATTGGTAAAAGCAGAAGTCATATTACAAATTCTTTGAGACTTCTAACTTTGCCAGACGAAGTTATAAAATTAATTGAAGCTCAGAAATTAACTGCTGGTCATGCTAAAATTTTAGTAGGTCTTGAAAATGCTAGCTTTGTGGCATCAAAAATTATAGAAAAAAAACTTTCTGTTAGACAAGCAGAAAATTTTGTTAAAATTTTTAAAAATAAAAAACAAAAGTCAAATAAATCTAAGGATACCAATATTATTGCTCTTGAATTATCTATATCAAATCAAATAGGTATAAACGTTGATATACAAAATAACAAAAGAAATAAAGGAAAGATAAGTTTTGAGTATAAGGATTTAGACCAATTAAATAAAATAATCGAAATAGTAAAAAAAAATTATTAATTTAAATCGCTTGGTTCAAAAGAAAATCAGTTGTAACATTAATTGAAATACTTGGATTTTTTTTAACAATTAATTCTATTTCATTTGTTGTACGAACAAGTTCTTTTGTTTTTTCAATATCTAGGATTTTTATTTGTTGTTTTACCACTTCTTTGTCTTTCCAAAATATTGTTGGTCTATATGAGGACAAAGCTTTTTCAATATTAGTGTTAATACTTGGATCTAGATAAAGGGCTAGAAGTCTTTTTAATTTTGATAAAAAGATTCTTAAAATTAACACACAATCTTCTTGGCTAAAATTATTTTCATTCATAATTTTATTTAATTTTTTTTTATTTTTTGCCAAAGAGCTATCAACTAATTCACTAATATCATAATTTTCTGACAAATTGCTTAGCCTTAATATTTCATCAATGCCAATAGTTTTTTTATTTAAGGAAAAATTTATAATTTTTTCTAATTCATTTGTAAGATTTATTCTATCACCCTTAGCTCTTTCGGCTAATACGTTTAAATCTTGTTGAGAAATGTTTATTTTTTTTTCTCTTAAAATTTTTTGAGCAATAGAAGATAATGTTTGAATATTATCTTCATAAAAAGCAACACAAATGGTATTATCAGATTTTTCAAAAAAATTTCTTATTTTTGATCTCTTTTCCAATGCGTTTGCAATGAAAATTATTGAAACATCCTCAATATTTTTAGGAATCAACTCTTCAATTAATTTAAACAATTTATCTGTTGTCCTTTTTACAATAATTAATTTTTCATTATCGAAAAATGATTTATTGATAAGGTTTTCCTTAAAACTTTCATTATCATCTAGTAGTTCCTTTTCTTCATAATTATAAACATTTTTAGGCAATATTGGTTTAAGAGAATTTTTAATTGTTTCTTCTATTAAACCTTCATTTTTTCCATAAAGTAAAAAAAATTTTTTGTTTTGAATTATATTTTTTTTTAGATCGAAATATTTAACAATCATTTAGTAAGTAAGATAAATAATTATGTCTTCTACAATTCTATCAATTAGATTTTTTTCAAATTTTAATTCATGTTCTTTTAAATTAAATTTGTTTTTGTCTGCATCATATGAAAATTCTTTTTTAAAATCTTTTTCTTCAATAATAATATTATCTTTGTTTAATTTTTTATACTTTACAGACAAAATAATTTTATAAGAAGTAACCTGACCCTTTGAATCTTTTGATGCTTCAATAATGTTCTTATTACCTTCAATAACAATTTTTTCTAAAAGTATATTATTTTCATCAATTATAAATGGAAGTTTTGAAAAAATTTGATTACTAATATTTTTGTTTCCAGTTAATTCAGCTTTTTGAATTTTGATATCGCCAGGAACTTTGTTAACTTTATAAATAGGCTGATAACCGCAGGCGTTTAATATAAACAAAAATAGAATAAATATTTTTTTCATTATTTTAAGATTAAATTAATAATCCTATCTTTAATATAGATTGTTTTAAATATTTTTTTTTCAGCAAAATACTTATCAAGCGAACTATCATTTTTAATTATTTTTAATACCGAGTCTTCGTCGAGATTACTTTCTATAGAAATGATTGACCTTTTCTTTCCATTTATCTGCACGACAATATTGGATTTTTTGCTTTGTATTAGTTTTTTATCAATCAGAGGCCATTTTATTTGTTCATCTGGATATAGATTTTTTATACATTCGCTTGCTAAATGAGGTGCAACAGGCATTAAAACAATTAATATTTTTTTATAGTTTTCTTTTAAATTATCAAAATTTATCTCTTCATTTAAGAGCTTGTTAAAAAATGCATATATTTCATGAAAAACTGCTATTATAACGTTGTATCTAAAGTTTTCCAAAGCAATATTTATTTTGTTAATAGATTGGTTGGTAAATAAATCAATTTCTGAATTTGATTTTACTTTTTCTTTTTTGAATATTTGATGAATTTTTTCATTCAACAACCAAAATTTTTGTATATATTTAAATGAGGAGTTCATACCACTGTCTGACCACTGAACATCTTTTTCTGGAGGACTATCAGATAAAATAAAAAACCTTACCGAGTCTGCACCATATGCTTCAATCATTTTTTCTGGGTCAATTGTATTTCTTTTAGATTTTGACATTGACTCAGATGGACCCACTTTTACTATTTCCTTACGGTTTTCTTTTTTAAAGAAATCTTTTCCATTATCTGAATATACTTCATCAGGACTTAACCATTTGTTATTTTTATCTTTGTAAGTTTGGTGACAAACCATTCCCTGAGTAAACAAGCCTTTAAACGGTTCCTTTAGGTTAAAATTATCAGACTTATGCTCAATAGCTCTAACAAAAAATCTAGAATATAATAAATGCAATATTGCGTGCTCTATCCCACCAATATATTGGTCAACAGGCATCCAATAATTAATATCTTCATTTTTAAATGGAACATCTTTATTATTTGCTGAACAGAATCTTAAAAAGTACCAAGATGAATCTACAAAAGTGTCTAAAGTATCAGTTTCTCTAGTACATTTTTTTCCATTAATTGTAACTGCTTTCCACTTTTTTTCATTATCAAGTGGATTACCATCAGTCCCAAGTTTTTCAATGTTGGGTAAGACCACTGGCAAATCTTTTTCCGGAATTTTTATAACTTCATTATTTTCATCATAAGCAATTGGTATTGGACAACCCCAATATCTTTGCCTAGAAATACCCCAATCTTTCAATCTATAATTTGTTTTTCTTTTACCTAAATTATTCTTCTCTAAGTAATTTATTGTTTTGGAAATTGATTGTTCAGGAACTTTTAGACCATTCAAAAATTTTGAATTAATCATTATTCCAGGACCAGTATGTGGTTCTGTATCAACAACATAATTATCATCTTTATCGGAGGGTTTAACTACTGTGCTAATTTTTAAATTATATTTTTTTGCAAAATCAAAATCTCTTTGATCATGTCCTGGACATCCAAAAACAGCACCAAATCCATAGTCCATTAAAACAAAATTTGCAAAATACACAGGGACTTTGTCGTCTTTATCTAAAGGGTTTATTGCTAGTAGATTTGTCTTAAACCCAATTTTTTCAGCTTGGGCTATAGATTCTTCCGTAGTTCCAGTTTTTGAACAATTTTCCTTAAATTTTTTAAATTCTGGATTATCTTCATAAAATTTTGACAGTGGATGATCAACAGATAGTGCTAAAAATGAAAATCCAAATAGTGTATCTGGCCTAGTTGTATAACATTTGATTGATTTTATTTGATCTGACCCTTCAATTTTAAAATCAATTTCACACCCATAGGATTTACCAATCCAATTTTTTTGCATTGTTTTAACTTTATCTGGCCAATGATTTAGCTCGTCTAAGTTTTTTAACAATTCCTCTGAAAAATGAGATATTTTGAAAAACCATTGGTTAAGTTTTTTTCTTTCAACAATGGCACCAGATCTCCAACCTTTTCCATCTACAACTTGTTCGTTTGCTAAGACCGTTTTATCTATAGGATCCCAGTTCACATAACTTTCTTTCCTATAAACCAACCCTTTATCGTAAAGATTTAAAAAAAGTTTTTGTTGATGTTTATAATATTCAGGGGAACAAGTTGAAATTTCTCGATCCCAATCAATCGAGAGGCCCAATTGCTTTAATTGCTTTTTCATGGCCTGAATATTTTCTTCAGTCCACGTTTTTGGATTTAAATTATTTTGTCTCGCTGCATTTTCCGCCGGCATTCCGAATGAATCCCACCCCATTGGATGAAGTACATTGTAACCTTGAAGTGATTTATATCTAGCTAAAACATCTCCGATAGTATAATTTCGTACATGTCCCATATGTATTTTGCCAGATGGATATGGAAACATTTCTAGACAATAAAATTTTTTATCTTTTTGGACTGAGGATTTAAAATTATTATTTTCTAGCCAATATTTCTGCCACTTATTTTCAATAATCTTGAAATTATATCTTTCCACAAAAAATTCTTTAAGATTAATTTTTATCGCCTGGCGCAAGTATTGTATTTAAATCTCTTTCTGGATTAGAATCAATCATATCTTTTTTATACTTTGCAGCTCTTTTTAATATTGCAACTTTTAGTTCATTCTCTATTTCGGGATTACTTTGTGAAACTTTACAATTAATTGTTTTTTCGCATTGCTTACTAAATACTTTGATATTAAGAGCATCAGCCCTAATTTCATTTGATAAAAATCTAATTGATATTTTAACCGAGTCATCAGCATTGCTTCCGTCACTGTACCAATCAGTTATTATTAAGCCGCCACCATAATCAGCTGAAGTTAGTGGCATAAAATCCAAAATGTCCAGGCTTGCTCTCCACATCTCATTAGATGTTGCAAAATTAAAATTACCATCTCCTTTTTTATTCACCGCTCCCATTATTGAGAAACCTCTGCCTTCTTTAAGGTTTTTCTGAATTCTCTTTTCTGGTTCTGGAGGGAAATCTTTGGCGCTTACTGGACGATAAATACCACAAGAATTAAGATTAATTAAAATCATCAATAGACCTGTTAATTTAAATAATATTGGTTTTATTTTCATAAGGGTGAAATTAAAATACAATTCATATATAGCAAGAATTGTGCAAAGAGTAATATATAGTTTAAAAATTCGTAAAAAAGTCCTAATTTTAAAGTGTTTATTTGTTGCAAAAATACAACAAAAGGGAAAAAAATTTCAAATAACTGATAATTTAAGCCTTGTTTAAAGGCAATAATGATAATTATTGCATGTTTATAATTATAAATAACAAATAGGAGTAAATATGAACAAAATAGCAAAAATTGGATTAACTGCTTTAGCAGGTTCTCTAGTTGCTACATCAGCTTTTGCAGGAGCTATGAGTGTTAGTGGTTCTGCTAAAGTATCTTACGTAGGTGGTAAGGGTGATAGTGCTGCGAACCCAGCAAGTAATTCAAAAGGAATTTCATTTTCTGGTTCAGGTGAATTAGATAATGGTTTCACAGTGAGCACAGGTTACACAATGACTAACGCTGCGTTCTCATCTACTTACGTATCTTTAGATATGGGTGACAGTGGAACACTTCACTTCATGAATGGTACTAGTAAAGCTGGTATTCAAAAGTATCAAGATATGATGCCAACTGCTGGTGAGCAAGTTTGGGATGATGTTGACACTGATGATAATGGTGTAGTTGGTACTGGTAACGCGAATACTTTCGGTTACGAAGTTTCAGTTATGGGTTTCACAGCTTCAGCTTCAATGGGTAAAGAAGCACAAGGAACAGATACTTCATTAGTACTAGTTGCTGATGACTTAATGGACGGTTTATCTGTTGGTTATGGTTTCGGTTCAAACAGCATATCTGCTACTCAAGAAGATGATCATACTACTATGTACGCAACTTATACAATGGGTATGGCTACTGTTGGTGTTCAAAGATCTAAAATTGATAAACCATCTGCTGACGAAGAAAGAGATGCAGCTGCGATATCATTAGCGATCAATGAAAACTTGAGTGTATCATACGGTGTATCAACTGTTGATTTTGAAACTGCTTCATTATCAGATGAAGAAAGTTCAGGTATTTCAGCATCATATACAACTGGTGGAATCACAATCGGTGCAGTATTTAACTCTACAGATACTGTAGCTGGTACTTCTGGAACTGATAAAGAGTTCAAAGAAGTTTCAGTTGCATTTGCGTTTTAATTAAAACGATAAATCAATTATTTAGCGGCCCCTTTTTAGGGGCCGTTTTTTTTTGGAAGAAAGAAATACCTGCAAAACCTTCACAGTTTACCAATTTTAATTTTTTTAAATTTTCGTTTGATATACCACCAAGGGCTATTATTTTTTTATTTGTAAAATTTGCCAATAGCTTAAATTTATTTAATCCTAAATAGTTTTTATTTTTTTTAAATATTGAAGACAAGAATAAATAATTTGCACCCTGCTTCTCTTTAATTTTAATTTCTTTATTATTGTGAGCCGATCCTATTAATACAAATTTTTTTCTTTTTGAAAATGAAAGATGATTTATACTTTTGTTGAATGATGGAATATAAGCCCCGTCTAAATTCAGATTTATTGCTAATTTAACATTATTTGATAATAAGAATTTGTAACCTTTTTTTTTACAATATTTTTTAAGTTAAATGAAATAAATATTAATAATTACCCAAAAATTATAGCTGTTTCGAAAACATTTAAAATTCATCAAATATCCCCCTTAATAGATCACGGGCATATAGATTTTGGTGAAAATAAGGTTCAGGAAGCGGTCGAAAAATGGACAGAAGTGAAAAAAATAAATCCTAAAATTCAATTGCATATGATTGGAAAATTGCAAACTAATAAAGTCAAATTTGCTGTAAAATTATTTGATTATATTCATTCAGTAGACAGTGAAAAACTTGCAAAAAAAATTGCTGATGAACAAAATAAAATAAATAAAAATATTAAAATATTCTTGCAGGTTAACATTGGTGATGAAAACCAAAAATCCGGTATTAATAAAAATAAGCTCAAACAGTTGGTTTCTTACTGCAAAGAAATAAATTTAGATTTAATTGGTTTGATGTGTATTCCACCTGCTAACACCAATCCGGATATTTATTTTGATGAAATGAAAAATTTAAATAAAACTCTCGGTTTTGAAGAGCTTAGCATGGGTATGTCTTCAGATTTTCTTATAGCTGCCAAGAATGAATCAACATTCATCAGGGTTGGATCTAGTATTTTTGGTCAGAGAGTCTAAAAAATTTTAATTTTTGAATTCTTTTTAATTAATTTAAGCAAAATCAAAAAATCATTTTCTTTTAAAGCAATGCATCCGGCTGTAGGTTTATAATCTTTGGTAAGATGAATAAAGATACAACTACCCATTCCAGTAATAGTTTTATTAAAGTTATATTTAATTGGAATTATTAAATCATATTTATTGTCTTTTCTTTTTAATTTTTCATGACTAATTTTTTTTTCAATTTTAATAAGTTTGTTATATTTTTTTGGAAACCTAATATCATCACACCAACCCATATCTTTTTTAATTTTGATACATTTTAGTAAAGTTACAGGTTTTTTAATGCGATCTTCCCTAAAATAAAGATTTTCAATTTTAAAGGTACCTTTTGGTGATTTTTTATCCCCTTCTTTTTTATTACTGGTTGAACCTTTTTTTCCAAT
>CACJIB010000020.1 GCA_902593405.1 uncultured Pelagibacteraceae bacterium
TTATTTTGGATTTAGTCTTTTTAATTAAAGTTGATTACACAAATTATTTGATTAACTCAGGTTTTACTTTTTTATTTTATCCAATATTTTTTTTATTTTTTAATTTTTTAAACGAAAGAATTTCATATCAAACAAATGATTAAATCTAATTCAGGAATAAGAAAAACAGATGTGATTAATAGAAGGATGTTCATAATTGGATCAGCAAAAATAGTAGTTTTTGTTGGTATCGTTGCTCGTTTGTTTTCTCTTCAAATAAATGAAAATAAAAAATATCTTACTCTTTCAGACAAGAATAGAATTAGAGAATGGAAACTCCCGCCTACCAGAGGAAATATTGTTGATTATTTTGGAAATGTAATTGCAGGGAATTTAAAAGTTTATCAATTACATATAATTCCAGAGCAAGTTGAGAATTTTAATTATTTACTTGTTAGATTGAAAAATCTTTTAAATCTAAGTGATAAAAGAATTGCAAGAATAAATAAATTAAAAGCAGAGCTAAAACCGTGGGATAGTATTATTGTTTCTGAAAATTTAAGCTGGAGTCAATTTGTAAAAATTAATAATTATTTATACGATCTTGTAGGTGTTAAACCCGTAATGACAATCTCCAGAAACTATCCATTTAATGATGTATACACACATGTTCTTGGATATGTGAGTCAGCCAAATGAACAAGAAATTTTAGAAAATGAAATTATCCAAGAAAGATTTGTACCAGGAATGAAAATTGGAAAACTGGGCTTAGAGAAGAGACTTGAAAATCATTTAATTGGAACAAATGCTATTCAAAGATATGAAGTAAATGCTTACGGTAAAAGAATTAATCAACTCGAGCATCAAAAGGGCGAGCAAGGATCAAAAATACGTTTAACTGTAGACACAGAGATACAAAAAGCTTGTGGGAAATTATTAAATGAAAAAGCAGGATCTATAAGTGTAATGGATATCTATACTGGAGATATAATAGCAATGTATTCATCTCCATCTTATAATCCAAATTTATTTTTATTCGGAATAAGTCAAGATGAGTGGCAATTAATTAGAAATAATCCATTAAAACCACTAATAAACAAAACCCTTTCAGGTCTGTACTCACCAGGTTCAACAATAAAACCAATCGTTGCGCTTTCAGCTTTAGAAAACAAAGTAATTGATACAAAGTTTAAAGTTAAATGCACAGGAAAAATGGAGCTGTATGGACAAACATTTCACTGTTGGAAGGAAAAGGGACATGGTTGGGTAAGTTTAAAAAATGCAATGAAGCAATCTTGTGATACATATTTTTATGAGGTTGCTAGGTTATTAGGTGTTGATAGATTAAAAATTACAGCTGAAAAGTTTGGCTTAGGTAAAAAAGTTCTCGGCGATTATTTTGACAATGAAAAAAAAGGGTTATTTCCAAATACAAAATGGAAAAAAAATAATCTTGGTAAAGGCTGGGTATTAGGAGAGACTTTAATAACAGGTATTGGTCAAGGCTATACACAAACAACTCCTCTACAACTTTGTATGATGACCGCACAAATTGCAAATGGAGGCTTTGCTGTAAAACCGAAAATAATCGTTGATAGCAATCCAATTTCTTATGAAGATGCAAAACAATCAATGGAAAGTGGGTTATTATTTGATACCGACTCTGAGGAATTGTTAGACAAAAAGTTATTTAAAAACCAAAGAAATATTAAAATTGTTCAAGAAGCAATGTTTGCTTCGACCAATGAAAGATTTGGAACTTCTTATAAATCAAGAATCGATGACCCTAAATATCAATTTGCAGGAAAAACCGGAACAGCCCAGGTCAAAAGAATTAGCAAAAGAGAGAGGGAATTAGATTTAGAATTAGAGCAAATACCATACAAAGATAGAGATCATGCTTTATATGTTGCTTATGGCCCATATGTGAACCCAAGATATGCACTTAGTATAATTGTTGAGCATGGTGGTTCAGGAAGTAAGGCTGCAGCGCCAATTGCAAAAAAATTATTTAAATTAATCATCGACAGACATGATTTAAGAAATAAACAATCAAATTTTGAGAGGATTACCGTTTAAATGTTTCAGCATGATAGATTAAGCAATGAGATTACATTATTTCAAAAAATAAAAAACTTAGATTACATACTATTGATTTCTGTAATCCTTCTTTCTGTATTAAGTGTTTTTGTTATGTATTCTACAGATGGTGGTGAAATACTTTTTCATACAAAAAATCATTTTGTAAAACTTGCAGTTTTTTTTCCGTTAATGATTTTTGTGGCTTTCTTTAACATAAAATTTTGGCATAACTTTTCTTATATAATCTACCTTATAGTAATATTTTTATTAATTTATGTTTCATTTTTTGGAATAAAGTCCTCTGGTTCACAAAGATGGATGGATCTTTATTTATTTGTTCTGCAACCTTCAGAACTTATGAAAGTAGCAATCATAATGTGTCTTGCAAAATATTTTCATAGAATAAAAATAGAAAATGTTAATTCATTTACTAGTATAACAATAGTTTTGTCGATTATAATAATTCCAATAATTTTTGTAATTTCTCAACCTGATCTTGGTACATCTATATTAATTGCTTTAAGTGGATTAATTATTTTGTGGTTAGGAGGTATGAAAATTAAATATTTTATATACTCATTTATTACTTTCCTAATTTCACTCCCATTTATAATTTCATTTCTTAAACCATATCAAAAACTAAGAATATTAACCTTTTTAGATCCAGATAGAGATCCATTGGGTGCTGGATATCAAATTATACAGTCAAAAATAGCTATTGGTTCTGGTGGTCTTAATGGAAAAGGTTTTTTAAAAGGAACCCAGAGTTATTTAGATTTTTTACCTGAGAAACATACAGATTTTATATTTACTTTATTTTCAGAAGAGTTTGGTTTTATAGGCTCAGTTGGTCTATTAATATTATACTCAATAATAATTTTTAGAATTTTAAGAATAGGAGCTATTTCTAGAAGTAATTTTGCTAGACTTTTTTGTTTTGGTTATGCTTTTGCAATTTTTATTTATATTGTAGTAAATTTATCTATGGTTTTGGGTCTGCTACCTATAGTTGGTTCTCCATTACCCATCTTGTCGTATGGAGGTTCTTCGATGTTAGCCACCATGATTGGTTTTGGCATAGTATTAAGTGCAAAAATCAATCATAAACAAATGATTGCATAATTTGTCACTCTAATAATTTAATATTTACTTGTATAACAATCTTATGAATAAAAATCTTAAAGTAGGAATAGTTGGAGCAGGAATCCAAGGTGTATCTAATGCTTTGTTTCTACAAAAAAAAGGTTTTGATGTAACTATCTTTGATAGAGACAACCCAGGTAGCCAAGCCGCCTCTTATGGCAATGCAGGTCACTTTTCTCCATATGCATCTCTTTCTTTAAACAGAACTGATGTTTTAGCGGATGTCCCAGCTATGTTACTCAGTTCTACAGGTCCACTTGCCTTGAAATGGAACTACGTTCCTAAAATGATTCCATGGTTTATAAAATTTATAATGAATACTACCAAAACTAAGATGATGCATACTGCTAAAAATATGCACCAAATTTTAGATCTAGCTTTACCTGCATATGATGAATTATTTGAAGAAATAGACTTAGAAGGTTTGGTTGAAAACAAAGGAATTCTTTATATATGGAACGATGAAGATTTAAAAAGTAGAGAATTAGAAATTAAAGTTAGAGATGAATTAGGTGTTGAACAACAATTGGTTACTAAAGCTGAAATACACGATCTTGAACCACATATTAAACAATTTTACCATGCAGGCGTATATTATCCTTATGCAAGACATGCAAGAAATCCGAAAAGAATTCTTTTAAAGTTATTTGATTTATTTTTGCAAAAAGGCGGAAAGTTTAACAAAGTAAATATTAAAGATATTAGTTTTGACGAAGAAAAACCAGCTTTTAAAACTGAAACTCAAAGTTACGTTTTTGATAAAGCGGTAATAGCTTGTGGAGCTTTTTCAAAAAAATTAACAGATAATCTTGGTGAAAGAATTCCTTTAGATACAGAGCGTGGATATCATGTTCATTTTAAAAACTGTGATCACTTATTAAGTAGACCTGTAATATTTTCCAACCGTGGATTTGGAATTACACCGATGGAACAAGGTTTAAGAGTTGTTGGAACTGTAGAATTTGGTGGATTAGATAATCCATTATCTAAATCAAGAGTTAAAAATTTGATAAATAATGCAAAATATATGCTTGGTGATTTACCTGAGCATGAGGATGAGTGGTTAGGATTTAGACCAACTTTACCAGATTTTTTACCTGTTATGGGACCATCAAAAAATTACAAAAATATTTATTATTGTTTTGGGCATCATCATTTAGGATGGACTTTAGGTCCAATTTCTGGAAAGATTGTTTCAGGGATGATAGCGAATGAAAATACAAATTTAGATTTAAAACCTTATAGTTCGCTTAGATTTAGTTAAGTGACTAAAGATAATAATTTTTTAGCTTATTTATATCTATTTTTAACAGTAACTTTCTGGGCAGGAAATTTTGTGGTAGGTAAACTTGCAAGTTTTTATGAAGTTCCACCTTTTTCACTAAATTTTTACCGATGGCTTTTTGCTTGGTTGATTTTAGCACCTTTTACAATTCCTGAAATATTAGAGAAAAGAAACTATATAATTAAAAACTATAAGCTTTTCATTGTTTTGGGAGTTACAAGTATTACAGTATTTAATTCAATTGTTTATTATTCATTAAATTTTACTCAGGTGATAAGTGGAGTTTTAATGATTTCAACGATACCTGTGATGATCATGTTGTTTTCATCAATTTTAAAAATTGAAAAGACAAATATTTTTCAAATTATAGGGGTAGTATTCTCTTTTGCAGGTGTAATTATGATTATAACAAAAGCAAATATAGAGATTTTGAAAAATTTAGATTTTAATAAAGGGGACATAACCATGGTTATAGCAATGTTCTCATGGGCCTTATATTCTACATTGTTAAAAGGAAAAAAATATGAATTAACTCAAGTATCATTACTTCAAGTAGTAATTACTTTTGGTTTAATATTTTTGATACCAGTTTATTTTATTGAATATCAAATTGGATTTAGAATTAATTTGGAATTACCATTTATTTTAATTTTATCTTATGTAGTTTTGTTTCCAGGTTTAGCATCTTTTATTTTATGGATAAAAGGAATATCTATGATTGGTGCTAATCGATCTGGTGTTTTTTTACACCTAATGCCAATTTTGAGCGCAATAATGGCGATGATTTTTTTTAGTGAAAAATTTATGTTTTATCATATTTTAGGCGCTTGTTTTATTATTACAGGAATATTGTTATCAAATAAGAAAGTTAAAAATGCTTAAAGTCGCTATATTAGATGATTATCAAAATGTTGCTCAACAATTTGTAGATTTAGAAAAACTATCTGGAAAATATGAATTTAAGATTTTTAGTGAACCTTTTTTAGATGAAGCTGATGCAATTGATCAGTTAGCTGATTTTGAAGCTTTGTTAATAATGAGAGAAAGAACTCCAATCACAAAAAATTTAATTGATAATTTAAATGATTTAAAATTTGTAATCACAAGTGGATTACGTAATAAATCTATTGACTTAGAGGCTGCCAAGAAAAGAAAAATTATAGTTTGTGGAACAGATATAAATATCAACCCAACACCTGAATTAACTTGGGCGCTAATTCTAGGCTTGGCAAGAAATTTTAAAGAAGAGTTCGATAATATGTATCAAGGATATTGGCAAACTACTATTGGTGTAGAACTAAAAGGAAAAATTTTAGGTTTAATAGGATTAGGTAGAGTAGGTAGTGAAGTCGCTAAAATTGGAAAAGCTTTTGGTATGCAATTAATGGCTTGGAGCGAAAATCTTAACTTAGATAAGTGTAAAGAATTAGACGTGCTACCTTGCAGTAAAGAAGATTTAATTACAAATTCTGATGTTCTTTCAATTCATGTTCAAGGAGGTGCAAGATATAAAGATTGCATTACTATAAAAGAATTTGATAAAATGAAAAAAACAGCCTTTTTAATAAATACTTCAAGGGGACCTATTGTTAATGAGGATGATTTAATTATTGCTTTGTCAACAAATGTAATCGCAGGTGCAGGAATTGATGTTTATGATAAAGAGCCTTTACCAGAAAATAATAAGCTTAGATTTTTACCCAATGCACTACTTACTCCGCATATTGGTTATGTAACAGCTGAAAATTATAGTATTTTTTATAATCAAATGATTGAAGGACTAGAGGCCTGTGTTGATGGCAAGCCAATAAGATTAATTGAGTAAATGCTTGATCTTTTAAAAATTTATTACTACTTATTTTATAGACCTAAAATTTTTTTCCCCAAAAAAAGCTATTCACTTCTTGGAGAAGACATTTTTATAAATAATTATTTTAAAAATAAATCGAAAGGATTTTATATTGATGTTGGTTGCTACCATCCTCTCGAAGGTAGTAATACTCATCTTTTGTATAAAAAAGGATGGAATGGTTTAAATTTTGATATAAGTGATTATTCAATAAAACTTTTTAAATTTTTACGTAAAAGAGATATTAGTATTAGATCTGGTATTTCAAACTATTCAGGTAAAAGAGAATATTATTATAGAAAACAGATTAACATGCTAAATACTTTAAACGAGAATATTGGTAAAATTCATTTTAAAAATGGATATAAGACTGATTTAGTTAATGTCAATACTTTAGATTTTTATTTAGAAAAATTTTTTAAAAAAAATATAGAAATAGATCTGTTAAAAATTGACGTAGAGGGTGAAGAGTTAAATGTACTTAAGTCAATTGATTTTAATCATTACAATCCCCAGCTAATTTCAATAGAAATTCACAATAAAGAAAAAATGTATGATGATAGTTATGAGTATTATAAAAACTATGAAATTTATCTTTTTTTACAAAATTTGGATTACAAGTTAATTTGGAAAAATAAATATTCTTTTATTTTTGATAGAAAATAAATGTTATTACCTGTAGTAAATCATAAAGATTATTATGCTAAAATTGGTGACGACCATAAATTCCCAATAAATAAGTTTGGTGAATTAGCTAATTATTTAATAAAATTAAAAATAGTTAAAAAATTCCATCAACCAACAGCATGTTCGTTTGAAACATTAAGCTATGCACATTCAAAGAATTATATTTTAGATATCCAAAATAAAACTTTAAGCAAAGAGGGAGTAAAAAAAATTGGATTTCCACTCGTAGATAGTGTTGTACAAAGATCCTTAGTTGCTACAGGTGGAACTGTTCTGGCATCTAAACTTGCAATAAATTATGGTATCTCATGTAATACTGCAGGTGGCAGTCACCATGCAAGTTATGATGGAGGAGCAGGGTATTGTGTGTTTAATGATGTTGCAGTTGCTTCACATTATTTACTTAATAGAGGTCTAGCTAATAAAATCTTAATCGTTGATTTAGATGTTCACCAGGGTAATGGGAATTCTGAAATTTTTAAAGATAATAGAAGTGTATTTACATTCAGTATGCATTCTAAAACTAACTATCCAGCAAAAAAATCAAACAGTGATTTAGATGTGGAGCTCGAGGATAATTTAGAGGATGACGCTTATATCAAAACACTTAAACATTATTTAAATGAGTTAAATCAAGAAAATTTTGATTTTGTTTTTTATATAGCTGGTGTTGATATTCATTTTAATGACAGATTAGGAAAATTAAAAATTTCTGATGAGGGTATTAAATTAAGAGATGAGCTAGTAGTAGAAAACTTTTTTTATAGACGAATACCATTTTGCGGGGTTTTGGGAGGTGGTTATAATAAAGATTTTAATAAACTTGTTGAATTACATTCAATGTTACATCAATCTTGTGCTAAATATATAGGATCATGACGAAAAAAATAAATCCAAATTTAACTGCTGAGCAAAAATTAATTTTATTTGAGGAAGGTACAGAGCGTGCTGGATCAAGTGAACTTAATCATGAAAAAAGGGAAGGAAGTTTTCATTGTGCAAACTGTGGTGAAAAATTATTTGATTCAAAAACAAAATATGAGAGTGGATCAGGCTGGCCTTCTTTTTATGAGTCTTTACCAGATGTGTTTGAAACCAAAACAGATCACCATATAGGTTACGCAAGAACTGAATATCATTGTAAAAATTGTGGAGGCCATCATGGACATATATTCGATGATGGACCCGAGCCTACAGGAAAACGATTTTGTAACAATGGTGTATGTTTAGTTTTTAAACCTAAGAGCTAAATTTAATGTTTGAAAATATTGATATTGAGAAAGTTAAAGAAGAGCTCAGAAATCACTCAAAAAATTATAAAGAAAATTTCGCTAAAATTGAAAAGTTCATAGAAACTGAAATACACGAAATATTAAATCTCAAAAAAAACAATAAATCTATAATTCCAGAAATTAGTATAAATGAGATAGATCAAAAAAAAACAAAGGTAATAAAAGATATAAAAAAAAGAGGCTGTGTAATAATCAGAGATGTTTTTGACGACAAATTTATTGAAAATTTAAACTTTCAATTAGAGAAGTATATTGATGAAAATAATTATTATGAAGATCAAAAGAAGAAAGCTGATCTAGATAAATATTTTAGCGATCTTAAATCAGGCAAGCCTCAAATATATGGTCTTTATTGGTCTAAAGCACAAATAGAAATAAGACACTCAGAGCAAATGTCTAAAGTAAAAAAATGGCTTAATAATCTTTGGTTATTTGAAAACTCTGAATACAAAGTTTTTGATCCAAATAAAGAATTGTCTTATGCAGATAGAGTAAGAAGAAGAGAGCCAGGTGATGATACTTTGGGACTTTCTCCTCATTGCGATGCCGGATCTATTGAAAGATGGACTGACAGTCATTATCAAAAAATTTATAGAGATATTTTTTCTGACAACTTTGAAAAATATAATCCATTTGAAGCAAGGTATAGAGATAGAACAATAGAGTTCGAGTCTCCTGCAGTTGCACATGTATTTAGAACATTTCAAGGTTGGACAGCTTTAACAGAACAAGGGCCTAACGATGGAACTTTACAATTAATACCTATTGCTAAAGGAATTGCATATGTTTTAACTAGAGCATTGCTAGATGATGTTGAAGAAAATGAATTGTGTGGATCAAAACTTGGCAGAGCTTTATCTGTAAATAAAGATTATCATTCATTACTTCTAAAAGGTTTAGTTTCAATTCCAAAAATGAAACCAGGTGACACAATTTGGTGGCATCCAGACGTCATTCATGCTGTTGAAGACAAACATTCAGGAAAAAATTATTCTAATGTTATTTATGTTGGTGCAACACCTTATTGTAAAAAAAATCTTGATTATACAATAAAACAATCAAAAAAATTTTTAGAAGGAAAGAGTCCCCCAGATTTTGCAGCTGAAGATTATGAAATTAATTATAAAGATAGAGTTAAACTAAAAGATTTAAGTTCTTTAGCTAAGAAACAATTAGCTTTAGAAGAATGGAATTAATTATTTAAAAGATCTTGAAGTTTATTTTCTTTTTCTAATGCTCTTACTTCATCATAACCACCAATATGCTGGTCATCAAAAAAAATTTGTGGAATAGTTCTTTTTCCATTAGCTTTTTTAATCATTTCATCCATTGCTCCATCAACTTTTGAAATATCAATTTCATTATAAGGCGCATTATTTCTAGCTAATAATCTTTTTGCAGCCTCACAATAATTACATAACGGACCTGTATACATGATAATTTTTTTCATGAACTATAGATAGTCACCTTTTTTAATTTTACTAGCTATTTCTTTTCTAGAATATTCAAATTTTTTTCGGTGTTTTATACTTTTTTGGTTTACTCTTTTTCTCCATAACCTGAAAGAAGATGGTTTTAGAGATCTTCGCATAATTTTAATTACATCAGATTCTTTCTTCCCTGTTTTTTTTTCAATTTCTTCGAAAGTGATCCTATCTGCCCAGGCTGCCCAAATGATCCAATCCGGATCGTCCATTTTGGGCTCAGGATTTTTGACTCTAGTAATTGGCCTGTGACCTTTTTTTTTCATAAATCCTTTATATTTGAAAAAAATATTTAATGCATTTTTTTTAGCCTCTGATATTATGTTTTAGATAGTCCTTCTTAGCCATCTTTAGCTCCCGGTTTTTAAGGACTATCTTTTTTTATGCTCCCCTTAGATTTTATACTTTATCTGCAGATAATTATTTTTTTATTTATTACACCCGGAACTCCTAGGATTGTGATTATCTCTTATTCAATGAATTACGGTGTCGGGAAATGTGTATGGTCTGCTTTAGGTGATGTAACTGCAAATTTAATTCAGGCAACTCTAGTCATTTTTGTTATTGGATCCTTTTTTTCAGAGAACTCAACGATACTTAATGCGTTTAAATGGATAGGAATAATTTATTTATTATATTTAGCTTACGATATTTATAAATCACGACCAAAAAATATTACAAGTGAAGGAGAAATAGAAAAAAGTAACTTATCTTTTTTTAGAGATGGTTTTTTAGTTGCTGGCACAAGTCCTAAGGCTTGGATGTTTTTTCCTTTTATTTTTCCACAATTTATTGACTTTAATTCTAATTTATTGGTTCAATTTATGATTTTAATTACAACTTACATTGTTTTAGATTTTTTATCTTTGATTGGTTACGCAATGCTTGCACAGAAATTAATTAAGTGGATCACTGCTAATCCAAAAACAATTAATACAATTTCTGCGAGTGTTTTAGTAGTTATTGCTGTAATAATTGTTGTAACTCAACAATATTAAATCATTTATGGTCCTTATTGCTACTTGCATAAAATTAAATTTCTTTATTTAATCATCACATAATTAATTAATTAAAGAGGAAATAAAATGAAATTGAATAAAATAATTTTAAGTTTTGTTTCTGCATTAGTAATTTTATTTTCAACTTCAGTTGCATCTTTTGCAAAAGTTGTTGGTGATAAAATTATTTTAGGTGCTGCAATTTCATTAACTGGTAAATATTCATCTAATGGTGTTCATACTCAAAACGGTTATAACATGGCCGTTGACAGAATTAACAGCATGGGTGGTGTTAAAGTTGGTGGAAAGACTTATAAGTTTGACATTATTTATTACGATGATGAGTCAAACCCTAAGAGAGCTGCACAGCTTGCAGAAAGATTAATTTCACAAGATGGTGTTGAGTTTATGCTTGGCCCTTACAGTTCTGGTTTAACTAAAGCAATTGCTCCAGTAACTGAAAAATATGGTGTTCCAATGGTTGAAGCAAATGGTGCATCTAGATCTTTGTTTACAAAAGGTTACAAATATCTATTTGCTGTATTAGCTCCTGCTAACTTATATCTTGATGTTGCTATCGAAACAGCAGTTGAGTTAAATGGTGGAAAACCAGTAAGAATTGCACAAGCGTTTGAGCAAGATGCATTCTCACAGGATGTTAGACTAGGTATTTTAGATGCTGCAGAAAGAACTGGTTCTAAAATCATAATAGACGATAAATTGCCTAAAGAGCTTAACGATATGGCTGCTACTTTGGTTAAAGTAAAACAGATGAAACCAGATGTACTTGTTGTATCAGGTCACACAAAAGGTGCATTAACTGCGATCAGACAAATTGCTGAAATGAAAGTTGATGTTCCAATGTTAGCTATGACTCACTGTGATGCTGCTAAGCTATCTAAACAGCATGGTAAAAATTCACAGTATGCACTTTGTGCTTCTCAATGGCACAAGTCACTAACTTATAAAGATGATTTCTTTAAAGATGGTATGACTTATGCTGCAGATTTTGAGAAAGAGTTTGGATATGATCCACCTTACCAATCTGCTGAGTCTTCAGCTGCTTTATTGGTATTCAAAGATGCATTTGAAAGAGCAAATTCTTTCGATCAAAAGAAAGTAAGAGATGCTCTTGCAGCTACTAACATGCAAACATTCTACGGAAATATCAAATTTGCACCTGGCGGTCAGAACGTTGACAAGCCAATGGTACTTTTCCAAGTAATGTGTGATGCTTCAGGAAGTTGTGAAAATAAAGTTGTTGCTCCATTAAAATGGGCATCAGCTAAGTTGATACATCCAATTCCTAAGTGGTCAGAAAGATAAACTAAAATATTAAAGCCCCCTAGTAATAGGGGGCTTTTTTTTATATAACCCAAAAATACTTTTTATGGATTTTCTTGTATTTCAATACCCTATGATAACTGTGCAAGCTTGCTTGGATGGAATTCTTCTTGGAGTTTTGTTTGCATTAATTGCATATGGAATGGCACTTCAATGGGGTGTAATGAATATTATTAATATTGCACAAGGAGATCTTGTTATTTTAGGAGGATACATTGCATATTTTATGTACCTCTACGGTATTCATCCAGCATGGGGAGTCATTGTGGCTCCAGTTATAATGTATTTTGTTGGAATAGCGATTTACAAACTCGTAATTAATAAAGTAGTAGATAGAGATTTATTTATCTCTATATTGGCTACTTTTGGAATAAGTATTCTTTTCATGCAATTAATGAACTTTGCATTTGGTGCAGATGTTGTGCTTGCAAACTCTGGTTATGGAACAACAATGTTGTTTGACAGCAACGTTGTGTTACCTAATTCAAAAATATTTTCAGCATTTATAAGTATTTTGTTTGCAGTTTGTTTAGTAATTTACATGAAAAAATCCAAGCTAGGTCGAGCAATTAGAGCTACAGCTCAAAATGCAAGAGCCGCAAAGATTCTAGGCGTTGATACAGAAAAAGTTTATGCAGCAACATTTGGAATAAACGCTGCACTTTGTGGTGTTGCTGGTGCATTAATTTCAATAACATTTACTATTCATCCTTACATGGGCTTACCATATACGATTAGATCTTTTATGATTGTGATTGTAGCAGGATTAGGAAATTTGCCTGGAGTGGCAATGTCAGGAATGGGATTAGGAGTTTTTGAAGAGTTTGCAGATTATATTTTAGGAACAGAATTTAGAATTGGTTCAGTGTTTTTATTATTGGTTTTAATTCTAGTTTATAGAAGATTTAAACTTTCTAGAAAAAGAGAGTATTTAAAATGAGAAAAGTTAAAATTAATGATAACGAGGGGACATCTGTTGAGGTTGACATAGATGAATTTAAAAAGCATTTAGATGAATATCATTCATCAGGGTCAAGTGTTCATGATGAAGATGGCCATTATTTCACAGTTGATCAGAATTTTAGAGATAAAATCAAGAGCTTATATGAACAAAAATAATTTAATATTATATATAAGCATATTAATTTTTGGGCTAGCAGCTCCTTATGTATTTCCTGCATTTAAAGTTCAATTATCAATTCTTTGTATATTGATTGTCCTTGCAATCACTTGGAATATTCAAGGGGGTGAAATGGGATATAATACTTTTGGAAATATATTATTTTACGGACTAGGTATGTATTTATGTGCCTCGGTTCAAGTTGGAATGTTTTTTCCGTTAGCTGAATGGACTGAAAGTGGTGGCGAAAAAACATTTGTTCATACTCCTACGCAGTTTTTTCAAGGAATGGCAGTTGGACTAGTCGTAGCTGCTGTAGTTCCAACTATTGTAGCTGGTTTAATAGGGTATTCTATTCTTGGACTCAGAGGACATTATTTTGCAATTTGTACATTAGGATTAGGTGTAGCCGCAGGTGAAATTTCTGGTGGAATAGAAATTATTGGAGCAGGACAAGGATTTACAACTCCCCCTTTTCCTAATGTAGGAAGTTTAGAAGCGAGAGGTGAATTTTTTTATTTTTTAAGTTTCTTAGTTTTGATCTTAACTTTTCTTGCTGTCAAAGCAATTTACTCTACAAGATTTAAATTAATTTTGAATGCTATTAGAGATAACGAAGATAAAGCAGAGGCGATGGGAATAGAGACCATGAAATATAAAATTATTGGTTGGATGATATCTGCTTTCTTCTGTGGTTTAGCAGGTGGAATAATGGGTGGCTTAGTTGGATACATTGACTCAACTGATGTAGCATTCGATGGAAGAGAAATGGGAGTGTTCATGGTTCTAATGGCAATATTAGGTGGTAAAGGAACTTTATGGGGACCAGTTATTGGGGCAACTGTATTTCATATATTTAAAGAAGGTTTTTGGACATTCTTTTTGGGTTGGCAGTATGTTGCTTTGGGAGTTTTGATTGTTGTAATTGTAATTTATTTCCCAGAAGGAATTATGGGATGGCTAAGAGAAAAATATCCAGAACGATTTGGAGAAGTGGTTGATGAAGCTGACCGAAAGGCACAGGTAGAAATAAAATGAGTATTCTTGAAGTAAATAACGTTAGTAAATCTTTTGGAGGAGTAAAAGCTAACGTTGATATTTCTATGTCTGTAGAAAAGGGAAAAATAGTAGGATTAATTGGTCCAAATGGATCTGGAAAGACAACATTGTTTAATTCTATCGTAGGAACTTATCCTATCGATCAAGGATCCATTAAATTTAATGGAAAAGAAGTTTCTGAATTACCAGTTCCAGTTATCGCAAAATTAGGTTTATTAAGAACATTTCAACAGACAAGAATTTATGGGAAATTGAACTGCATCGACAACATGCTTATTAGTCACAAAGGAAGTGATGAAAGTATGTTTAAAATATTTTCAAAGATACCTCAGGAATTAACAGAAAAAGCAGAAAATTTATTGAATTTTGTTGGATTGTATCAAAAGAGAAAGCTTAGGGCAGGAGATTTATCTTTTGGACAACAAAAGCTACTTGAGCTTGCCATGGCATTAATGAATGAACCAGAAATGCTTTTATTAGATGAACCAACTGCAGGAATAAACCCTACTTTAATCAATGGAATCATAGATAGATTAATAAAAGTAAATCAAGATTTTGGAATTACTCTTTTAGTTATTGAGCATAACATGAGAGTAATAATGCAATTAGCAGAGAATATTTTTTGTTTAGCCCATGGTAAAATGTTAGCTAATGGTTCTCCAAATGAAATTAAAAATGATAAGCGTGTTATTGATGCTTATTTAGGAGCTCAATAATGGCTAACCAATATGAAGTTCTAGGTAAAGCTCCATCGCCAGAAGATTTAAAAAAACTGTCTCCAAATGAGATTCATTTAACAATTAAAAACTTAAGTGCTGGATATGGAAAAATGGAAATTTTGCATAACTTTGATTTATTTGTAAATAAAGCACAATCACTATGTTTAATTGGTCCAAATGGAGCAGGCAAATCTACAATACTTCATTCAATTTATGGTTTTACAAATATTTTTTCAGGTCAAATAGAAATAGATGGAAAAGAAATTACTAACCTAACACCAGCTGAAAAACTAAAGTCAGTTGGTATCGCATATATTTTACAAGATAATTCAGTTTTTCCAGATATGACAGTTGAAGAAAACTTATTAATGGGTGGATATATTAAAGACAAAACAGAAGAATCATTTCAAGAAGCAGAAAGAATTTTAGAAAAATATGAGAGACTAAGAAATAGAAGAAACCAACCTGCAAAAGTATTGTCTGGTGGTGAAAGAAGATTATTAGAGATATCTAGAGCTTTAGTGATGAAACCATCTGTATTATTGGTTGACGAACCTTCAATTGGTTTGGAACCTAGATATATTGATATGGTTTTTGAAATTTTAGGAGATCTTCAACAGAATGAAAAGAAAACTATAATTCTAGTTGAGCAAAATGCCAAAAAAGGTCTAGAGTTTGCAGACATAGGATACGTTTTGGTATCAGGACAAACTGCAATAGCTGGCAAAGGGGAAGAGTTATTACAAAACCCAGATGTTGGTAGACTATTTCTTGGCGGTTAATGATTAACAAAAAAATTTTCTTTAAAGGATATAAATCAATTTTGGCACACGATAGTCCTGCAATTGCTTTAGGCTGCTGTTTTATTGCAATTGGTGCACTTCTTAAAAATTTAGGATTTAATATTCAGGAAAGTATTTTTTCAACAATGTTGACTTATGCCTTGCCAGGATCCTTAGTTATGGCTGAGTCTTTATTAGTTGGGGCATCACTGTTAAATATTTTTTTAGCAGTTTGGTTTGTAAATGCTCGTTTATATCCAATGGCTGTCTCCTTATTTCCATTAATGACGCATAAAAATCAACCAAAATGGAAATATTACTTTTCATGTCATTTTATAGCTGTATCCGCTTGGTTGATTATGAAAAGTAATTACAAATCAATCCCTAAAGAACAAAGAATCGATTATTGGATAGGAATAGGAAGTGCCACATGGAGTGTTGCTGTTTTAGGTACTTTTATCGGTTTTTATTTTTCAGAATTTCTTAATAAAGAAATAATGATGGGTTTAGCAATTTTAAATCCTATTTATTTTTTATGCATGATGGTTGGAGCATCTAAAACAATCCAAATTACACTTTCAGTTTTGTTGGGATCTATTTTAGGACCAATTTTTTATTTTTTTTCACCAGAGTGGTCTATTTTATTTGGTGGTGTAGTAGGTGGAACAGCAGCTTATCTAATTGGAGAAATAAATGTCAGCTAGTGTAGTTTATGCAATTTTGGTTACTTCACTTGCAACCTTTTTATCAAGGTTTCTTGGAGCTGTAAGTTCTCAAGGAATAAAAGAAACATCAAAAATTTTTAAATGGTTTAATTGTTTAGCCTATGCAACTTTAGCTGCTTTGATAGCAAGAACAATTATTTTTCCTGTAGGACTTTTAAATGAAGCAGGATATATAATAAGATTTGCTGTTGTTATATTGTCACTAGGAGTATTTTTTGTTTCTAAAAGAAACTATGTATATCCAACAATTTTTTCTGCAGTCTGCTTAGCTGTATTAGCAAGTTTTTTTTAATAAAATTGATTAATTAACTAATTCAGTTATTATTTCTTATGGAAAAAATATCTGGCATAGATGTGCAGGAGCACGAAAAATCAAAAAGAATTTTAAATATTAGATTAAATGATGAAATAATCGAAAAACTAATTTTTCCTTTTAATAAATTTGACATAACTGCATTAGAATTAAAACCATTTACGAGATTTACTATTGCTAAAAGTCTAGATGATTTAACAAAAAATAAACTAAGCAAGTTAATTAATTTCATTTTAAGAGATAGATCTAGAGGTTGCTTTATTATTGGTCCAAGCAATACTTCCTCAAAAATAAACGATAAATTTTTAGTTAAATTGTCTACAGCTATTGCGTATTTAATTGGAACCCCTAACTATGACTCGATGGCAGGAAAATATTATGCAAGATTTCATATAAAGCATGAAGATTCAAGTGACTCATACTTAAGAAAAGCATACAGAAATATGGATCTTCATACTGATGGTACATATGTAAAAGAAGTAACCGACTGGTTGGTAATGACTAAATTAGAAGAGAAGAATGTTGAAGGTGGAGAAACAGCAATGCTTCATTTAGATGATTGGGAACACTGTAATGACTTATTAAATGACCCAGTTGGTAAACAAGATTTTATTTGGGGATCTCCAAAAAGCAAGAATGTAGACTACAAAGTTGAGCATCCAGTGTTTTCATCAGATGAAAAAGGTAGACCACAAATTTCCTACATTGATCAATTCCCAGAACCAAAAAATATGGAACAAGGTAATTTCTTACAAAGGTTGTCGGATGCTTTGGAGGAAAGTAAAAATAAAGTAATAACAAAACTACCAGTAGGTTGCTCAATAATTGCCAATAATTACTTCTGGCTTCATGGGAGAAAACCATTTAAGGAGAATAAGGATTTAAGTAGAGAGCTTTTAAGAATCAGGGGAAAATTTTTTTAAAATTAAATTTCATTCTTAATATTTGGGTTGATTTGATACAATTTTGAGGTGAAAGCTTTAAAAATACTGTAAATTCTATGTTTTTTTGTGATAATTTTACAACAATAATATATTAATTATCAAAAAATTTTTTTTTTTAACAATTTAAGCAGTATTCAGATATACATACACCTAAGTTAACTTAAAAATTAAGATAAGGTAATAAAATGAAGAAAATAATTATTGCAATAAGCTCAATATGGTTGCTTACAGTTTCAAGCGCCATGAGTATTAGTCCTTCAATTGGTGTATCAGGTAATTATGGTGCCTTTTCAGCGACTGGTACTGAGAAAAACTATAACGAGGCTGGTTCGGCAGTTGACACTACTATAGATGAACATGGTGCATTTACTGCAGAATTTCCATCAATATTCGTAGAAGCTTCACTGAATGATTCTATATCCATTGGTTTGGATTATGCTGGAGGTTTTGAAACACCAGAAAACGTTTCAAATGAAGATCAGGGTAATCAAAGAACAGTTTCAGCTGAGTTTACTGATTTGACTACTATATATGCAAAACTTAATGTTCCATTAGGTGGCACTTACATAAAAGTTGGATACTCTCAAGCTGATGTTACATCAAATGAAAATGGTGGATCGGGAAATAGTTATGGAAATGATACCACTGACGGTTTTACTGTTGGTGTAGGTTACAATCATGAATTAACTAATGGTATGTCTGTAAGATTAGAGGTTACAGGAACTGATTACAGTGATGTTAGTGTAAACAACGGTCAAACAAACAAAGTTGAAATTGATGTAAAAGAAATGATAGGTGCAAGAGGTACTCTATCAATCGTTAAATCATTTTAATTAATTTTGAATTAAAAATTTTAAAGCCCCCATTAATATGGGGGCTTTTTTTTTACACACTGTTATAATATCAATATGAATTTAGGTTTTATTGGTACAGGAAAAATCGCATCTTCAGTAATAACAGGAATATGTAATTCAAAAATTTCTTATAAGAAAATAATTATTTCTTCAAGAAATAAAAAAATAGCAGAAGGTTTAAAAAAAAAATTTAAAAAAATTGTAATATCTAAAGATAATCAACAAATTATAGATCAGTCTAATTGGGTTTTTTTATCTATCACACCAACTGTAGGTGATAAAATTATAAAAGATCTAAAATTTAAATCTAATCAGACTGTCATAAGTTTTATTTCGACAATTACATTATCTCAATTAAAAAAAGCTATTAAAGTAAAAGCAAAAATTGTACGAGCAATACCTTTGCCTCCAATTTCATTAAAAGAAGGTCCGGTACCTATTTGTCCTCCCAATCCAAAAGTAAAAGCATTTTTTAATAATCTGGGAACAACTGTAGAAATTAAAAATGAAAAATCTTCAATAAATTTTTGGTCAACTTCAGGAATGATGGCACCCTTCTATGAAATGTTGAGAGTGATGACTGATTGGTTGGTCAAAAGAGGAGTAAAAAGAAATAACGCTCAAAAATATA
>CACJIB010000021.1 GCA_902593405.1 uncultured Pelagibacteraceae bacterium
TAGCAATGAATACTTTTAATGAGATGGTTAGTCTTGATCAAGCTCAGTTACAAAATAGTATAAATGATAGTATAAAAGATATTGCACAGGAAATTCAATCCTCTGGTGGTTTCAATATTAACAATTTTTTAAATCAAGACTTTTCAATTTCATTAGACAATTACAGTAAATTAGTTGGAAACGACTGGGGTATAGAAATAAATAATTTTAGTGATTTAACTCGTGCTGTTAACGATATGGAGGGAACTAATATGACTGCTGAAGAGTATGCGCAGCATTGGGAAAATTCAGATCATTGGGGAGATAGCGGATTAAGCTGGGGTGATATTACAAGAGGTGTTGATCTAATTGATCAAGTTGGATCGTTCGAAGCAGCATCTATTGCAAGTGAATTAGGTGCTGATCTTCAAGAAGTGGCAGATACAATTTCACAAGCTGCAGCTGTTGGTGTTTCAACTGATCTTGAAGCAGCTGCCCAAGGACTTGGTTATGGAAGTTTTGCAGATGCTGTTGCTGCATATAACGCTCAATACGGTACTAACTACACAGTTGAAAGTGCCAAAGAAGCATTAGGTCAATAAAAAATGTTTTTGTACACAAAATTAGAAAATAGAGAAGAGCCGATTAGAATAGCTTTTATTGGATGTGGAAAATTTGTTAGCATGTTTTTGGCACAGTATAATCATTTAAATAAAATACAAATTGATACCATTGTTGATATTAATATTAACCAAGCTAAAACAAATTGTTTAAATAGCGGTTTAAGTTCTGAAAGCTTAGAACAAATTAATTTTTCAAACTCATTAGATGAGATTTTAGATAGAAATATTGAAATTTTTATAGAAGCTACAGGAAATCCAATAATAGGTACAGTACATGCATGTAAAATAATAAAAAATAAAAAAAACGTAATTTTGGTTAATGTTGAAGCTGATATTACATGTGGCAAATATCTTTCAGATTTGGCAAAAAAAAATAGTGTAATTTGTTCAATGGCTTATGGCGATCAACCTTCATTAATTTTAGAACAAATTGAGTGGGCAAAATTAAACGGTTTTAAAGTTATTTGTGCTGGAAAAGGTACCAAGTATCACCCATCATTTGAATACTCTACGCCAGATACAGTTTGGGGGCATTATGGTTTAACTAAAGAAAGAGCAGAAAAAGAGTCTGGAATGAATCCAAAAATGTTTAATAGTTTTTTGTGTGGAGATAAATCAGCCATAGAAATGTGCGCAGTAAGTAATGCTGCAAATTTAAAATGTCCAAGCAATGGTTTAACTTTTCCTCCAGTTGGTGTTTATGATATTGCCAAGAAAATGATTCCTAAAAAAGATGGAGGATTAATTGATAGTGAAGGGCAGGTAGAGGTAATTTCAAGTATTGATTTAGAAAAAAAAGATATTGAAAATGATTTAAGATGGGGTGTCTACATTGTTATAAAAGCAAAGAATGAATATGTAAAAAATTGTTTTAAAGATTATGGAATGGTTACAGATTCCTCGGGTAATTATTCTGCTATATGGAGGCCATATCATTATATAGGATTAGAACTTGCTCAATCCATATACTCTATAGCTTTAGATAATAGAGCAACTGGTTTTACAAAGAATTACAATGCTGAAGTTGCTAGTATTGCAAAAAAGGATTTAAAAAAAGGAGAAAAACTTGACGGTGAGGGTGGATTTTGTGCAAGAGGTAGATTGATAACTTCAGAAAAATCAAAAAAAGAAAAAATATTGCCATTGGGTCTTACTGATAATGCTATATTAAAAAAAGATATTAGTAAGGATGAAATAATTAAATTAGAAGATGTAGAGCTTAATTTACCAAAAGAGGTAGTAGAGGCTAGAGATTATCAATACAATTTAATATAGTTGAGTTATAAATAATTGAATATATAACAATGAAATTCACAAATGCCCTCGTGGTGAAATTGGTAGACACAAAGGACTTAAAATCCTTGCCGCTTGCGGAGTGCCAGTTCGAGTCTGGCCGAGGGCACCACTAAATGAGTAAACTTCATATTATTTCAGATAAAAATAAGAAATCTTTAAATTTTAAAAATTTATTAATTAAAAAAATTAAGTCTAATAATTTTAAAAAAGAAAATATGATTATTGTTATTGGTGGTGATGGGTTCATGCTTCAAACGCTTAAAAAGAATAAAAATTCTAACAAACATTTTTATGGGATCAATTCTGGAAATTATGGATTTCTTATGAATAAATTTTCATCTAAAGATATTATTAAAAATTTAACAAAAGCAAACTTGGTTACAATTTCTCCACTAGAAATGGTAGTTAAAACTAGAAATAATCAAATTAGAAGATCTATAGCAATTAATGAAGTATCTGTTCTTAGACAAAGTAGACAGGCTGCTTCATTGTCAATTAAACAAGGTTCGAGACAAATAATTAAAAAATTAGTTTCTGATGGTGTATTAGTGTCAACACCCGCAGGAAGCACAGCCTATAATCTTTCAGTTCATGGGCCCATCTTAAGTCTTCATTCAAAAAAATTATCAATATCACCAATAAGCGCATTTAGACCAAGAAGATGGAAGGGTAAAATAGTTAATGATAAAACTAAAATAGTTATAACTAACTTAAACCCAACTAAGAGACCTATTAGTGCAGTTGCTGATAATTTAGAAGTAAGAAATGCTAAATCAATTACAATAAAAACTAATAACAAAATAAAGTTTAATCTTCTTTATGATAAAAATAGAAGTCTACAAAAAAAGATTAAAATTGAGCAAATAAGAAGAGAGACCAGTTAGATAAATGAAAAAAATCAATCCGATAATTCTCGTTGTCATTATTTTAGTTGGAGGTTTTTGTGCATTTAAAATTATGTCTTTTCTTGGTTGTTATGTTCGTATTGAAGATGCCAACGAGTGCTGGAAATTAACAGCTTGGTAGATCAAATGAAAAAACTTTTAGATATCATGGTTTTTGGTTTATGACACTTGAGATTATTATAATTTTATTTACTGTCGCTCTAGCAGTTTATTTTTTATTTAGACCCACATCTAAAAAAGAAAAAGAGCGGTTCGAAGATAAAGATAACTGGAGAGGTGGATTTTAAATTAAAAAAATTTTACTGAATGATGGTGCCCCCGCACGGATTCGAACCGCGGACCTATTGATTACAAATCAATTGCTCTACCAGCTGAGCTACAAGGGCATGCGCAATAATTATTAATTATTTGTTAAATAATCAACTCTTTTTTTTTTATATAACTAAGGTGATGAAACACTATTGCTGCACTATTTGAGATATTTAAACTTTCTATATCTTCATTAATATTAATTTTAACAAAAAAATCTGCATATTTACCTGTATGTTGTCTCATGCCAAATCCTTCTGATCCAAATAGAAGTATATTATTTCCTTCCCATTTTATGTCTGTAAAATTTTTTTGACCTTTTGCATCAAAACCATAAACCCAGAAATTTTTTTCTCTTAAATTTTTAAGTGTAGAATTAATGTTTGACACCTGGAATATATTTAAGTGCTCTATGCATCCACTAGCTGATTTATACATCAGCTTACTATCTCTAGGAAAATGTCTTTCTTTAATTATTAATCCATCAATATCAAATGATGCAGCACTTCTGATTAATGAACCAATGTTTCTTGGATCTGTAACTTCATCAAGGCATACAAATGTCAAATTATTTTTACCTTTAATAAATTGTTTTAAATCTGGTTGATCTAAATGTTCGATCTCAGCAACATAACCATTATGCATTAATTGTTCTTTAGAAGTATATTTGTCTAATTCTTTTTTAGATTTAAAGTAAACTTTAACATCCTCTAAAATGTTTTTATTTGGGTTTTTTCTATGAATATTTTTTTTAGACTCCTCTGTTAAAAATACTCTTAAAACTTTTCTTTTAGGGTTTCTAAGAGCCTCAATAACTGCGTGTTGACCAACAATGAAAAATGATGATTTATTCATAAATTTGTATCTGTTTTATACGGTTTTTTTAATATTTTCCTATTAAATCACGTGTTGCATTTGCATAAATAAAATATATAAAACGCTTGTTATTTGAAGCTTTATTGAACAAGGGGACACTTCCCCAAAGGAGGGGTTCCAGAGCGGTCAAATGGGGCGGGCTGTAAACCCGTTGACTTCGGTCTTCGAAAGTTCGAATCTTTCCCCCTCCACCATTTAATAAATTTTTAGATAACATGGAGTGTTACTCTTGGGGTTGTGCGGGTGTAGTTCAATGGTAGAACGCTAGCCTTCCAAGCTGGATGTAAGGGTTCGATTCCCTTTACCCGCTCCAAGAAAATAAAATTGAAAATGAAAACAAATAAACTGAGGTAAAAAAGTAATGTCAAAAGAAAAATTTGTAAGAAATAAACCCCACTGTAACATTGGGACTATTGGTCATGTCGACCATGGTAAAACAACTCTTACTGCTGCGATTACAAATGTATTAGCACAAGCTGGCGGCGGAACTGCAGTTGCTTATGATCAGATTGATAAAGCACCTGAAGAAAAAGAGAGAGGTATAACAATTTCAACAGCACACGTTGAGTATGAAACTGAAAAAAGACACTATGCTCACGTAGACTGTCCAGGTCACGCTGACTATGTTAAAAACATGATCACTGGTGCTGCACAAATGGATGGAGCAATTTTAGTTGTTAATGCAGCTGATGGTCCAATGCCACAAACAAGAGAGCACATTCTTTTAGGAAGACAAGTTGGTATTCCCGCAATTGTTGTTTACTTAAATAAAGTAGACCAAGTTGATGATAAAGAAATGATTGAACTTGTTGAAGAAGAAATAAGAGAACTATTAACTTCATACAAATATCCAGGTGATAAAACACCAATCGTTAAAGGTTCGGCTTTAGCAGCAGTTGAAGGTAGAGATGATGAAATTGGAAAAAATTCAATTTTAGAATTAATGAAAGCTGTTGATGAACATATTCCACAACCAGCTAGAGAAGTTGATAAGCCATTCTTAATGCCAGTTGAGGACGTATTTTCAATTTCTGGAAGAGGAACAGTTGCAACTGGTAGAGTTGAGTCAGGTGTAATTAAAACTGGAGAAGAAGTTGAAATAGTTGGAATTAGAGAAACTAAAAAATCAGTTTGTACTGGAGTTGAGATGTTTAGAAAACTTTTAGATTCTGGTGAAGCTGGTGATAACGTTGGAATTCTATTGAGAGGAATTGAAAGAACTGATATCGAAAGAGGTCAAGTTCTTTGCAAGCCTGGTTCAATTACTCCACACACTAAATTTGAGGCTCAAGCGTATGTACTTAAAAAAGATGAAGGTGGAAGACATACTCCATTCTTTACTAAGTACAGACCCCAATTTTATTTTAGAACAACAGACGTTACAGGTGAAGTGGAATTACCAGCTGGTACTGAAATGGTTATGCCAGGTGATGATGCTAAATTTACTGTTAAACTAATTACACCAATCGCAATGGCAGAAAAATTAAATTTTGCTATTAGAGAAGGTGGAAGAACTGTTGGAGCAGGAGTAGTAACTAAAATTATAGAGTAACTCTATAAATAGGAGTGTAGCTCAATTGGTAGAGCGCCGGTCTCCAAAACCGGAGGCTGAGGGTTCGAGTCCCTCCGCTCCTGCCAATTTGAGCTTAGGAATTATGAAAAACCCGATTAAGTTTATACAGGAAGTTAAGCAAGAGGCTTTTAAAGTTACATGGCCAACTTGGAAAGAGACTTTACAAGGAGCTTTAATGGTATTTGTTATGGCTGTAGTAATGTCTTTATTTTTTCTACTCTTAGATCAGGTTTTGAAATTTTTCTTAGAACTTTTACTTAAAGTGAGCGTTTAATGAAAAATTGGTACATAGTTCAATCTCATTCTAGCTTCGAAAATAAAGTTGCTGCATTAATAAAAGAAGAAGCAGATAAAGCTAAAATTGCTGACAAATTTGAGGAAATTATTGTACCAACGCATGATGTTACAGAGGTAAAAAGAGGTAAAAGAATTCAAAGAAAAAAAAAATATTTCCCAGGTTATGTATTAATTAAGAGTGAGATGGATAATAATATTTATCACATGATTAAGAACATAAAGAGAGTAAGTGGATTTTTAGGAACAAAAGGTATACCTGTTCCAGTTTCAGATAAAGAAGTAGAAAAAATACTAGGTCAGATCAAGGACGGTGTTGCTCAGCCAAAATCAGGTGTAGATTACACTGTTGGTGAAAAAGTACAGGTTGTGGATGGTCCATTTGCATCATTTACTGGAATGATTGAAGAAATTGATGAAGAAAAAGCTAGACTTAAGGTGTCAGTTTCTATATTTGGTCGTCCTACACCAGTAGATTTAGAATATAATCAGGTTGAGAAGGTAAGTTAATGGCAAAAGAAATTAGTGGATTTATAAAATTACAAATTAAGGGTGGTCAAGCTAATCCGGCCCCACCAGTTGGTCCTGCTTTAGGTCAACGTGGTGTAAATATAATGGAATTCTGCAAAGCTTTTAATGACAAAACTAAATCAATGGCAGGTAAACCTGTGCCAGTTGAAATTACAGTATATAAAGACAAAAAATTTGATTTTAAAATAAAATCACCTCCAGCATCATTTTATATTAAAGAAGCAGTAAAACTAAAGGGTGGATCTAAAGAACCTGGAAGAAATATTGTTGCTTCAATTTCTAAAAAACAATTAGAGAGTATAGCAAAAGAAAAAATGAATGATTTAAATGCTCATGATATCGAAGAAGCTATAAAAATTATTGCTGGATCAGCTAGATCAATGGGTATTGAGGTAAAAGAATAATGACATCTAAAAGATATAAAAAATTACCTGAAAAGACTAAAGAATTAAATGCAGAGTCAATTGAAAAATTATTACCTGAACTAAAGAAAAACTGCACAACTAAATTTGACGAGTCTTTAGACTTAAGTTTTCAAATTAATAATAAACAAAAAAAAAGTGAAATTAATATAAGAACAGTAGTTAATTTACCTGGTGGTACAGGTAAAAAAGTTAAAGTTGCTGTAGTTTGTGAAGATAATAAATCTAAAGATGCAAAAGATGCAGGTGCAGATATTGTTGGTGGTGATGAATTTGTAGAAAAAATTAAAGGTGGAGAAATAAATTTTGAAAAATTAATTTGCACTCCTGGAATGATGATTAAACTTTCTAAATTAGGAAAAGTCTTAGGACCAAAAGGTTTGATGCCTAATCCTAAACTTGGATCAGTTTCAGATAACATTAAAGAGGCAGTCACTAATGCTAAATCTGGTCAAGTAGAAATTAGAAATGATAAAGATGGAAATATTGGTTTAAGTATTGGTAAAAAATCTTTTAGTGATGATCAATTACTAAAAAACTACAATGCAATTATAGATGCGTTAGAAAAAGAAAAATCAAACAATACCTTAAAAGGTGACTTAATTAAAAGTGTATTTGCTACATCAACAATGGGTGTTTCATATAAAGTAAAATTAGGAAAATCTATATAGTTATGATGAACAAAGAACAAAAGAAAAATTATATTGAAGAAATGACCAGTAAGTTTGAAAACAGTAAAGCTGTTATGGTTACCCATTACCAAGGTTTAACCATGACTCAATTAGATGAATTGAGAGCGAAAATGAGAGAACATGGAATAATTTTCAAAATAACAAAAAACAGAATTACAAAATTAGCTTTAGAAAAAACAAAGTGTAAAGAATTATCAAATTTATTTACTGGTCCCACGGCAGTTGCATTTGGAGAAGATGCTATAATGTCAGCAAGGATTCTCTCAAAATTTGCAAAAGATAATGAAAACCTAAAATTGATCGGTGGAATCATGGATAATGAGGTCTTAGATCAGGCCGGTGTCCAAAATGTAGCAAGTTTACCTACATTAGATGAAGCAAGAGCTAATATTGTGGGTATTTTGAACGCTTCTGCATCTAAATTAATCAGTATTTTGCTTGCACATTCAGAAAAAATGAGTAGTTTGTCGGCAGAAAATTCTGAAACACAACCCAAAGAGTAAAACATATGCCTGACCTTAACAAAATTATCGAAGACTTATCAAGTTTGACAGTTGCAGAAGCAGCTGAACTATCAAAACAATTAGAAGAAAAATGGGGTGTAACTCCTATGGCAGCAGCTGCTCCAGCAGCAGCAGGTGGTGCAGCTCCAGCAGAAGACAAAGATGATTTTACAATCATGTTAGTTTCTGCAGGTGATAAAAAAATTAATGTTATAAAAGAAGTAAGAGCAGCTACTTCATTAGGTTTAAAAGAAGCTAAAGATCTTGTAGAAGGAGCACCAAAAGAAGTTAAATCTGGTGTAAACAAAAAAGATGCTGAAGAGATCAAAGCTAAATTAGAAGCTGCTGGCGCTAAAGTAGAACTTAAATAAATTAAATAGAAAGAATTCGAATACTGATTATTTTTAATCAGTATTTATAAATATAAATGCAATTATCTTTTACTGAAAAGAAAAACATTAGAAAAAGTTTTGGTAAACTAAAAGAAAGTTTATCTATACCTAACTTAATTGAAGTACAAAAAAATTCGTACAAAGAATTAACAGAATTTAATGTTGAGGCAACAGAACTTACCAAAGGTTTTGATAGGGTATTTAAAAGTATTTTTCCAATTGAGGATTTAAATGACAAAGCAACTTTAGAATATGTTTCTTACAGATTAGAGAAACCAAAATTTGACGTTGAAGAATGTATAGCAAGAGGTCTTACATATTCATCAGCCCTTAAGTGTACTTTAAGATTGGTAGTTTACGAAATAGATCAAGAAAATAATACAAAAGACATTTTATCAGCTAAAGAGCAAGAAGTTTATATGGGTGAAGTTCCCATGATGACTAATAGTGGAACTTTTATAACTAATGGTGTTCAAAGAGTTGTAGTAAACCAAATGCATAGAAGTCCAGGTGTATTTTTTGATCATGATAAAGGCAAAACACATGCAAGTGGAAAACTTTTATTTAATTGTAGAGTAATTCCAAATAGAGGTTCATGGTTAGATTTTGAGTATGATGTTAAAGATTTTCTATATTTTAAAATTGATAGAAAAAAGAAAATTTTTTCATCTACTTTATTATTAGCTTTAGGTTATACAAAATCAGAAATAGTAGATGAGTTCTATGAAAGTGAACAATATACTTTTGATACAAAAACAGAAAAATGGAAAACCAAATTTAATCCAGAAAACTACAAGGCTAAAAATTTCTCAGAAGAAGTAATTGATGCAAAGACTGGTGAAGTAGTAATTAAATTAGGTGATAAGATTAATTTTCTAAGTGCAAAAAAATTAGCTAACGATGGTTTGAAAGACATACTTGTTTCTAGAGAATCCTTGTTTGGTAAATTTTTACACAGAGATGTAAAAGTTAATGAAGAAGAAGATGGTGTATTTAAAATTGGAACTGAATTAAATGATACAATAATTCAACAAATTTTAGATGCAAATATTCATACACTTCAAATTTCTGTTACAAATTCTATAAATAAAGGACCTTATCTACTTACAACTATTTTAGCTGATAAAAATAATACTAAAGACGAAGCTATCACTGAAATTTATAAAATGTTAAGACCAGGTGAGCCACCAACTATAGAGATAGCAACTCAAATATTTAATAATCTTTTCTTTAGCTCAGACAGATATGATTTGTCTGATGTTGGAAGAGTTAAAATGAACTCAAGATTAAACCAAGAATGTTCTGATAAAATTACCATATTGAGAAATGATGATATCATTGCAATTATTCATAAAATGTTGGATTTACGTGATGGTAAAGATGATGTTGATGACATTGATCACCTAGGAAATAGAAGAGTTCGTTCTGTTGGAGAGCTAGTTGAGAACCAAGCTAGAATTGGTGTTTACAGAATGGAAAGAGCTATTAAAGAAAAAATGACAACTCTTGATGTTGAGTCAGCAATGCCACAAGATCTAATTAATGCAAAACCATTAACAGTTTCATTGAAAGATTTTTTTGCAAGTTCACAACTATCTCAGTTTATGGACCAAACAAATCCATTATCTGAAATTACTCACAAAAGAAGAGTTTCAGCATTAGGTCCGGGTGGCTTAACAAGAGAAAGGGCAGGTTTTGAAGTTAGAGACGTGCATCCAACTCACTATGGAAGAATTTGTCCAATTGAAACACCAGAGGGTCCAAATATTGGTTTAATTAATAGTTTATCTACTTACGCAAAAATTAATAAGTATGGCTTTATTGAAAGTCCATACAAAAAAGTCAAAGACGGTGTTGTTCAAGATAAAGTTGAATATTTATCAGCAATGGAAGAAACAAAATTCACTATTGCTCAAGCAAATACAAAACTTGATAAAAATGGAAAAATTACTGAAGAATTAGTTTCATGCAGACAAAACCTAAACTTTCTTTTAGCAAAACCTGACTCTATTGATTACATTGATGTATCACCAAAACAATTAGTTTCAGTTGCAGCATCATTAATTCCATTCTTAGAAAATGATGATGCAAATAGAGCCTTAATGGGATCAAACATGATGAGGCAAGCAGTTCCACTATTAAAACCTGAGTCGCCGCTTGTTGGTACTGGAATTGAAAGTGATGTTGCTTTAGACTCTGGTGTGACTATTGTTGCTAAGCGTGATGGAATTGTTGATAAAATAGATGGTAAAAGAATTGTTATAAAAGTAACTGAGGAAACAGACTTTAGTAAGTCTGGTGTAGATATCTATAATCTTCAAAAATTTAAAAGATCAAACCAAAATACCTGCATAAATCAAAGACCGCTAGTTAGAGTTGGCGATAAAGTTAAATCTGGAGATATTATTGCAGATGGTCCTTCAACAAAATTAGGTGAACTCGCTTTAGGTAAGAATGTTACTGTAGCATTCATGCCTTGGCAAGGTTACAACTTTGAAGACTCAATCCTTATTTCAGAAAGATGTGTTACTGATGACGTATTCACATCTGTTCACATTGTTGAATACGAAATAATGGCAAGAGATACAAAACTTGGTGAAGAAGAAATAACTAGAGATATACCTAATGTAAATGAAGAAGCTTTAAAAAACCTTGATGAATCAGGAATAGTTTATATTGGTGCAGAGGTTAATGCTGGTGATATTTTAGTTGGTAAAGTTACTCCAAAAGGAGACTCAGCATCTGGTCCAGAAGAAAAATTATTAAGGTCAATATTTGGAGAAAAAGCTATCGATGTAACGGATACATCTCTAAGAATGTCTAGAGGATCAAGTGGAACAGTAGTTGATGTAAGAGTATTCAATAGACACGGAATTGATAAAGACGAAAGATCAATAACTATTGAAAGAGCTGAAATTGAGCAAGTACAACAAGATAAAATTGTCGAGGAAGAAATATTAGAAAGAAGCATTAAACAAAGAGCTTCACAATTCTTGTCAGGATCATCTTTAACTAAAAAAGTAAAAGATTTATCAGAAGGTACTAAGTTAGATTTTGATACAATTAATAAACTATCAATTAATGATGTCTTCAAAATCACTGTAGGAAATGTAAATGACGAAGCAACATTAGCTCAATTAAAAGATCAATATAATAAAGCAAAAGAAGACATAACAGAGAGATTTGAAGATAAAGTTTTAAAAATTAGAAGTGGTGATGATTTATTACCAAGTGTTATGAAAATGGTAAAAGTATTCGTTGCTATAAAAAGAAGATTAAGACCTGGTGACAAAATGTCAGGAAGACATGGAAATAAAGGAGTTGTAAGTAAAATTGTGCCAGTCGAAGATATGCCATACAGAGAAGATGGTAGACCAGTTGATATTGTATTAAACCCTCTGGGTGTTCCAAGTAGAATGAACGTAGGACAAATTTTAGAGACACACTTAGGTTGGGCATGTAAAGAATTTGGTGAACAAGTTAAAAATTTAGTTAACGAAAATAATAAAAAAATTGAGAGAACAGAAAAAATCGAAAAATTCTTGAAATCAGTTTACGGAGAAGAAATTTTCAATGAAAAAGTGGATAAATTAAGCAAGAATGAATTCAAAGATCTTTGTGAAAATTTACAAAATGGTATAGCAATTTCAACGCCTGTTTTTGATGGTGCTAAAGAAAAAAATGTAACTGAGATGCTTGAACTAGCAAATTTGCCAGGATCTGGACAAACTTATTTATGGGATGGAAGAACAGGAGAGAAATTTGATAGACCGGTTACTGTTGGAATAATCTACATGTTAAAACTTCATCACCTAGTTGAAGATAAAATTCATGCTAGATCTACAGGACCTTACAGTTTGGTTACACAACAACCACTTGGTGGTAAAGCACAATTAGGGGGTCAAAGATTTGGTGAAATGGAAGTTTGGGCACTTGAAGCATATGGTGCATCATATACTTTACAGGAAATTTTAACTGTTAAATCTGATGATGTTGCAGGAAGAGTTAAAGTTTACGAGACTATAGTTAAAGGTGAAGAAAACTTTGAGTCTGGAATACCAGAGTCATTTAACGTTTTAGTTAAAGAGATTAAATCACTAGCATTAAATGTGGAGCTTAATTAATGAAAAAAGAATTAACAGATTTATTTAAGGGCAGCGAAATTTCAGAAGCTCAAAATTTTAATAGCATTAAAATTTCACTTGCTAGCCCAGAGAAAATTAAATCTTGGACATTTGGTGAAATTAAAAAGCCTGAAACAATTAATTATAGAACGTTTAGACCTGAAAAAGATGGTTTGTTCTGTGCTAGGATTTTTGGACCAATAAAAGATTATGAGTGTTTATGCGGTAAGTATAAACGAATGAAATTTAGAGGAATTATATGTGAAAAATGTGGTGTTGAGGTTACAAAATCAAATGTAAGAAGAGAAAGGATGGGCCACATTAATCTTGCTACACCTGTAGCACATATTTGGTTCTTAAAGTCTCTTCCAAGCAGAATTGCTTTAGCAGTAGACATGAAATTAAAAGAAATAGAGAGAGTTCTTTATTTTGAAAACTTTATAGTAATAGAACCTGGTTTGACTGGTTTACAAAAAAATCAACTCTTAAATGAAGAAGAATTAGCAAAATACCAGGATGAGTTTGGTGAAGAAAGTTTTACAGCAGGAATTGGAGCAGAAGCCGTTCTTGAGATGCTGAAAAATTTAGATTTAGAATTAGAAAGAAAGAATCTTGCTAGCTTTATTAAAGAAACCAAATCAAAAGTTAATGAAGAAAGAGCAATTAAAAGATTAAAATTAATAGAGTCATTTATTGAAACAGGTCAAAAACCTGAGTGGATGATTATGACTGTTGTACCAGTTATACCACCAGAATTAAGACCATTAGTTCCTCTAGACGGTGGAAGATTTGCCACTTCAGATCTCAACGATTTATACAGAAGAGTAATTAACAGAAATAACAGATTAAAAAGATTAATGGATCTTAAAGCTCCAGATATTATTGTAAGAAATGAAAAAAGGATGCTTCAAGAGTCTGTAGATGCTTTATTTGATAACGGTAGAAGAGGCAGGGTGATAACAGGTACAGGTAAGCGACCACTTAAATCTCTTGCTGAAATGTTAAAAGGCAAACAAGGACGATTTAGACAAAATTTATTAGGTAAACGAGTTGATTATTCAGGACGATCAGTAATCGTTGTCGGTCCTGATTTAAAATTACATGAGTGTGGTTTGCCAAAAAAAATGGCTCTTGAGCTATTTAAACCATTTTTATATGCAAGATTAAATAAATTAGGTTTAGCCTCAACAATCAAACAAGCTAAAAAATTAGTTGAAAAAGAAACAAATGCAGTTTGGGACGCTTTAGAATTGATAGTTAGAGAGCATCCGGTACTTTTAAATAGAGCACCAACACTTCATAGACTTGGAGTTCAAGCTTTTGAACCAAAATTAATTGAAGGAGATGCTATTGAATTACATCCTTTAACTTGTGCTGCATTTAACGCTGACTTCGATGGTGACCAAATGGCAGTGCACGTGCCGTTAAGTTTAGAAGCACAATTAGAAGCAAGAATTTTAATGTTATCTACAAATAATATTCTTTCTCCATCGAATGGTAAACCAATTATTGTTCCGAGTCAGGATATGATTTTAGGAATCTACTATCTGTCACAAGAACCTATATCTGATAAACCGGCAGGATACTTTACAAATTCAGATCAAATTGAATTTGCATTATCATCTAGTCAAATAAATGTACATAGCACTATCATTTCAAGATTTGAGACTGTAGATGATCAAGGTAATAAAAAAATGGAAAAATACACTTCTACAGCTGGAAGATTTTTATTAGCAAATTTATTACCTAAAAATAGCAACATTAAGTTCTCTTTAGTAGATAGATTATTACCTAAAAAAGTAGTTTCAGAAATAATTGATGTTGTATTTAGATTTTGTGGTCAAAAAACAACTGTAATTTTCTGTGACAAGCTTAAAGATTTAGGATTTAAACACGCATTTAAAGCAGGAATTTCGTTTGGAAAAGACGATCTTGTAATCCCTGAAAATAAAACTCAATTAATTGATGATACTAAGAAATTAATTGCAGATTATGAAACACAATATGCTGAAGGTTTAATTACAAGAGGTGAAAAATACAATAAAGTTGTTGATGCTTGGTCTAAGTGTACAGATAAAGTTGCTGGAGAAATGATGAAAGGAATTTCAGCTACAGAAAAAACTGACGAAGGATTGAAAATAAATTCTGTATTTATGATGGCAGACAGTGGAGCTAGAGGATCTGCTGCTCAGATGAAACAATTAGCTGGTATGAGAGGTTTGATTGCTAAACCTTCAGGTGAAATTATTGAAAGTCCAATTATCTCAAACTTTAAAGAGGGATTAACCGCTTTAGAGTATTTCAACTCAACACATGGAGCTAGAAAAGGTTTGGCAGATACAGCGCTTAAAACAGCTAGTTCTGGATATTTAACAAGAAGACTATGTGATGTTGCGCAAGACTTAACAATAACTAGAGTTAATTGCGACGATCCTGGATTTATTGAGCTTTCTGAAATTTTAGAGGGTGGTAATGTAGTTGTAAGTTTATCTGAAAGAGCATTAGGAAGAGTAACAGCTGCTGATGTTAAAAACCCTTTATCTGGTGAAGTAATTATTAAAAAATCCGAAATGATTGATGAGGCAGGTTGTGATAAAATTGATGCGGCAGGAGTTAAATCAATTAAAGTTTATTCAGTAATGACATGTAGTTCAAAAGAGGGAGTTTGTGCTACTTGCTATGGACGAGATTTATCAAGAGGTAAGATGGTGCATGTTGGTGAAGCTATCGGAATGATATCTGCTCAATCAATTGGAGAACCAGGAACACAGCTGACAATGAGAACGTTCCACGTTGGAGGAACTGCTTCAGTTAAACAAGATTCTCAAATTGTTACCAAAAGTGAAGGAACTTTAAAAATAATCAACTCAAATATTTTAGAGGATTCTAAAAAGAATTTGATTGTTATGGGAAGAAACACTCAACTTTCTATAGAGGATGACAAAGGAGTTCAGATAGCAGTTTACAAGGTTGCTTATGGATCAAGATTATTTTTTAATAACGGTGATAAAGTAAAAGCGAATACTAAAATATGTGAATGGGATCCTTATACAACACCAGTTATAGCAGAGAAAAGTGGTACAGCTAGTTATGTAGATTTAATTGATGGTGTATCAATTCAAGAAACTACTGACGATGCAACAGGAATTTCTTCTAAATCAGTAATTGATTGGAGAGGTCAATCAAAAAGTACTGATTTAAAACCTAGAATTACTTTAAGAGATGAAAAAGGAAATGTGATTAAAAAAGCAGATGATAATGAAGCTAGATATTATTTAGTACCGGATTCGATTTTATCAATTAAAGACGGTCAAAAAGTTTATGCAGGTGACGTAATTGCAAGATTACCTAAGGAAACAACAAAAACAAAAGATATTACTGGAGGACTTCCAAGAGTTGCTGAGTTATTTGAAGCTAGAAAAGCTAAGGATAGTGCAATCATTGCTGAAAATGATGGTAGCGTTGTTTTTGGTAAAGAGGTAAGAGGTAAACAAAGAGTATCAATTGTTCCTGAAGATGGATCAGAACCTTCTAATTATTTAATTCCAAAAGGCAAACATATCAATTTCAATCCTGGTGAAAAAATTCAAAAAGGAGAGTATCTTTTAGATGGTCAACCACTGCCACATGATATTTTGAGAATTTTAGGAATTAAAGAATTGACGGAATATTTTGTTAATCAAGTCCAAGAAGTTTATAGATTACAAGGTGTAATAATAAACGATAAGCATATTGAAACTATTTTAAGACAAATGCTTAAAAAAGTTGAAGTTAAAGTGTCGGGAGACTCAAGTTATTTACCTGGTGAAGTGGTTGATAGAATTAAGTTTGATAACACTAATGAAAAATTGGTTGCAGAAGGAAAAACACCGGCCGTTGGTGAAAGAGTTTTAATGGGTATCACTAAAGCCTCACTTCAAACTGAATCATTTATTTCAGCTGCTTCGTTCCAAGAAACTACAAGAGTATTAACTGATGCTGCTATTAAAGGAAAAGTTGATCCATTAAATGGTCTAAAAGAGAACGTAATTGTTGGAAGATTAGTTCCTGCAGGTACTGGTAATATTAAAAATAGATGGAACAATAAAGCTCTAGAAGATGATAATAATTTCTTAGCTGAGCAGGATAAAATAGAAGCTTCTGAACCTGAAGAAACACAGGCAAATCAGTAAAAAAATCGCCTAAAAATTGCAGTTTTAGTTTGACAAAGAGCTATTAATAAGTAATTTGGCGATGTTTTTGGTTGGAATGTAGTACTTCTAACAGTACTAAACGCTGCCACAAAATAACCTGTCAGTTATTTTCATCTAAAAATAAATTAATTAATTTTAAAATATTTATGCCAACTATTAATCAGTTGTTAAGAAAAAAAAGAGTTAAACAAGTTACAAGGAACAAGGTTCCTGCTCTTCAAAAGCAACCTTTGAAGAGAGGTGTTTGTGTAAAAGTTTATACAACAACTCCTAAAAAACCAAACTCTGCATTAAGAAAAGTTGCTAGAGTAAGATTGTCAAACGGGTTTGAAGTTACAGCTTACATTCCTGGTGAAGGTCATAATCTTCAAGAACACTCGGTAGTACTGATTAGAGGTGGAAGAGTAAAAGATTTACCAGGTGTACGTTATCATATATTAAGAGGCAATCTAGACACTCAAGGTGTTGCAAATCGAAAACAAAGAAGATCTCTATACGGAACAAAAAAAGGTAAATAATGTCTAGAAAAAAAACACAGCCAAAAAAAAATGTAGTTCCAGATCCAAAATTTAATTCAACTATAATTCCAAAATTAATAAACAAC
>CACJIB010000022.1 GCA_902593405.1 uncultured Pelagibacteraceae bacterium
AATAATATTTAAATTATTTTTTTTCCTCTGCTGGAGCTTCTGCTTTAGGAGCTTCTGCTTTAGGAGCTTCTTCCTTAGGAGCTTCTGCTGCTGGAGCTGCTTCTGCTGCTGGAGCTGCTTCTGCTGCTGGAGCTGCTTCTGCTTTTGGAGCTTCTGCTGCTGGAGCTGCATCTGCTTTTGGAGCTTCTTCTTTAGGAGCTTCTTTATTATCCTCTTCTTTTTTATTTCTCTCTTTTTTTGGCACTGCTTTATTTGGATTATTTCCATTTGCAGGCATAGGCATTAGTTCGTTCTCACCTAAAATTCTTGCTACTCTAGTTGTTGGTTGAGCTCCTTGACCAAGCCAATATTTAATTCTTTCAGCTTCTAGACCCACTCTTTCTTTTTTCTCTTTTGGTAATAGAGGATTAAAGAAACCAACCTTTTCTATAAATCTTCCATCTCTTGCAAAACGACTGTCTGCAACAACAACTTTATAAACAGGACGTTTTTTTGTTCCACCTCTTGATAATCTTAATTTTAACATTTCTTCTCCTTTTTACTTTAATTGGTTAAATAGCTCTGGCGGTATACCTTTATCAGACATACCTTTCAGATTTCCTTTTGACATCTTTTTCATCATTTCAGACATCATTTTAAATTGCTTAAGCAATTTATTGATAGTGGCCGGATCTGTGCCAGAGCCATTAGCAATTCTTTTTTTTCTAGAACCATCTATTATTTTTGGGTTCTCTCTTTCTTTTTTTGTCATTGATAAAATAACAGCTTCATTTTTAGTAATTATACTTTCATCAATTCCCGCTGAATCCATTTGAGATTTAATTTTAGAAACTCCTGGCATAAAAGACATGATTCCCTCAATGCCACCCATTTTTTTCATTTGTCTTAATTGAGATAAATAATCTTCCATAGAGAATTGACCCTTTTTTAAATTTTCCTCTGCTTTTTTAAGATTTTCTTCTCCTAAATCTTGAGCCGCCTTTTCTACAAGGGATACGATATCCCCCATACCAAGTATTCTGTTTGCAATTCTATCTGGATGGAATACTTCAAGATTATCTATTTTTTCTCCTATACCTAAAAATTTAATTGGAACGTTTGAAACATATTTCATACTCACTGCGGCTCCACCTCTTGCATCACCATCAGCCCTAGTTAAAATAATTCCAGATAAATTAACTGTATTTTTAAATTCTTTTGCCACTGAGGCTGCAACTTGACCTGTTAAAGAGTCTGCAACTAAGAAAGTTTCTGTTGGATTAATGACAGCTTCAATTTGCTTAATCTCACTCATCATTTGTAGATCAATTTGAGTTCTGCCAGCAGTATCAAATAAAATTATTTCAGCTCCATTTAAATTAGCGGCACTTATTGCTCTTCTGCAAATATCAGAAGGTTGCTGACCTTCTATAATAGGTAAAGTTAGAATATTATTTTGTTCTCCTAAAGATCTAAGTTGTTCTTGTGCAGCTGGTCTGTAAATATCTAGACTGACCATCATTACTTTTTTCTTTTTATTATTTTCTAAAAATTTTGCTAATTTTGCTGTTGTTGTTGTTTTTCCAGAACCTTGTAACCCAACTAACATCATTGGCACGGGCGGTACTGCGTTTAAGTTTATCTCATTATTTGTTGCACCTAATAAGTCTACAAGCTCATCATAAACAATTTTAACAACCATATCCCCAGGAGAGGTAGACCTTATTATCTCTTGGCCTAATGCTTTTGGCTTAACTTTTTCAATAAAATCTTTTGCAACATCCAAAGAGACATCTGCTTCAAGTAAGGCTTGCCTAATGCCTCTTAAACCTTCATCTACTTGAGCTTCATCAAGTGAAGGTGCCTTTTTCAGAGAAGAAAAAATTTCTTCAAATTTATTTGTTAAATTTTCAAACATATTTATTACGCATAGCAGTAACGCACTAGTGGGCGAACCCTCGCTGACTAGTGTCGATCTCTTTGTTTCCAAAGACACCGCAAAGTTAATGTTTTTGCGGAAACGGCAACAACCTATAATAGAGGTTCAAAAAGTCAATAAATAAGTTAAATATCTATATATGGATATTAAAGCTTTTAAAATGGACGGTTTAGGTAATGATTTTGTCATCATAGATAATAGGCAAACAATTACAAATTTGACGAAAGAGCAAATAATAAAGATTTGTGACAGAAAATTTATTGGTTGTGACCAACTTATATTGATTAAAAAAAATGATATTTCAGATGCTTCACTAGAATTTTATAATTCAGATGGAGGAATGTCTGGTGCGTGTGGAAATGGTACACGATGTATTGCTGATTTATTAGGCAAAGAAAATAACAAAAAAGAAATTGTCCTAACAACTTTATCTGGCGAATTAAAATCAAATATTGTTGGAGAAAAAATGGTTTCTACAGAAATAGGTGTTGCAAAAACAAAATGGGATGAGATTCCATTGTCTAAAGAATTAGATACGAGTAATTTAGGAATTAAAATTAATGACAAAAATAATAACGAATTTTCTGGTGGAACTGCTGTAAATGTTGGAAACCCACATGTAGTTTTTTTTGTTGATAATAACGAAAATTTTGAAATTGAAAAAATTGGACCAAAAATCGAAACACACTCTCTATTTCCAGAAAAATGTAATGTTACTATAGCAACTGTTGTTAACAAAGAATTGATAAAAGTTAGAGTGTGGGAAAGAGGAGCTGGACTTACCAAAGCTTGTGGAACTGCAGCTTGCGCAACAGCTTTTGCCGCAAAACAAAGCGGACTGATAAATGATAAAGTTGATATTGAATTTTCTAAAGGTAGATTGACAATTTCAATTGATGAAAACAATAGTATTCATATGAAAGGACCAGTTTCAGATATTGAGGAGATAAATTTTAAAATTTAATGGGAATTTTTGAGAAATTTAAATCAGGTTTTAAAAAAAGTGCCTCAGCTTTTACAACAGGTTTAAGAGATATAGTTGTAAAAAAAGAGATTGATGACAAAACATTAGACAAAATTGAAGATTACTTAATTCAATCAGATGTTGGTATTGTTTCTGCTTCAGAAATAAGAGAAATAATTTCTCAAACAAAAATTGATCCCAATAAAGAATTAACCGACGAAATAAATAATATTTTAAAAAATTATATTATTTCAATTATGAAACCTTTAGAAAATATTGAATTTTTCAAAAAAAAAGAAAAATTAAATGCAACATTAATTTCAGGTGTCAATGGTGTTGGAAAGACAACTACTATTGGAAAAATAAGCAAAATATTAAAGGGTAATGGAAACAAAGTAATGCTAGCTGCATCAGATACTTTTAGAGCAGCAGCTATAGATCAACTAGAAAATTGGGCAAACAAAGTTGATGTTCAAATTACAAAATCATCTCAAGGTTCTGATCCTGCATCAGTTGCTTACAAGGCTATTGAAGAAGCATTAAACAATAATTTTAACCAAGTTTTAATTGATACAGCTGGGAGACTACAAAATAAAAAAAATTTGATGGAAGAATATAAAAAAATTGCAAACGTTACTAAAAAAATTGATCCTGATGCTCCACATGATGTTATTTTAGTTTTGGATGCAACTTCTGGCCAAAATGTAATTAATCAAGTTGAAGAATTTAATAAAATTATTCCAATAACTGGTCTTATTATGACAAAATTAGATGGCACAGCAAAAGGAGGTATTCTTTTAGCTGTTGCTAAAAAATATAAACTACCGATTATTGCACTTGGATTAGGTGAAAAAGAAGATGATTTACAAATTTTTGAGGCTGAAAAATTCGCAGAGGCATTTACTCAAATTAATTAATTAAGGTACTGGAAATTAAAGGTTTATAAAAACTACATTTGTAGTGTTCTTTAAACTCATAATGTCCACAATTTTTAGCTATCGAAGAAATAATAAAATCAAATTTTCCATTTATAGGATAAAGCTCTAACTTTTTTTCAACAATATCAAATTTAAAATTAGCTTTTAGACTTTTTACAGCACTAATCATCACCAGAGTTTTGTTATCTTTTAAAAGATAATATGCAAAATCATCTGGAAAAACTGGGAAATCATACTCTTGCAAAAAATATTTTGCTGTTTTGGGAAACCATTCATAAGAAATTAATGGCAAAGACTCTTTCGTTTTGTAGTTATAAATATAAAGATCTTTTGGAAAATCATTAATATAATTTGAATTTTCTCCTCGAGCTAAGACAGCTTTTTCACGAGTTTTAAAATATAATGCAAAATTTTCATCGTGCGAATTCATTTGATCAATATGAAAAAGACTGTCTACAGATGCTAAGTTTTCTTTGGCATTTGATAAATTATTTAAAGAAAAAACAACAATAAAAAATAAAAAAAAATTTTTCATAAATTAACTTAAAAAAAAAATTTGAATTATCTTTGTTTAGATTATGGCTTAATTTAAACTATCAACAAACGATTTAAGAGCTAATACAAGTTTATCGTCATATTCCATCATATGATCGTCATATTTTGTAAAATATGAATATTTAGGTTCATTTGCTAAATTAAAAATTTTTTTACCCATCCAAAATGGAACTATTTGGTCAGCCTCACCATGCATTATTAATACTGGAATATTAATATTTTTAATTTTTTCATTATTTTCATACTTATCTTTTAAAATTAAACCTACTGGAATATATGGATAAAAATTTTTCGCAGCCTCAATCATTGATGTGAAGGGCGTTTCTAAGATTAATCCTGCAAAATTTTTATTCTGAGTAATTTCAGTAGCAATGCCAGTTCCTAGAGACTCTCCATAAATAATTATATCTTCTTCTTTTAGACCTTTTTCTTTAAGCCAGTTTATTGCACTAGCACCATCTGTATAAAGACCCTCCTCACTTGGTTTTCCTTTATTACCGCTAAACCCTCTCCATGCAATAATTAAAAAATTAACATCCATGTCTTTAAAATGATTTAACTTATGGATTCTGTTTTCAAGTGTCCCTGCATTTCCGTGAAAATAAACTATTGTTTTATAACTTTTTAAATTTTTATTATGAAACCAGCCTAAAAGATTAATATTATCATTTGTTTTGATGGTAACTTTTTCAATATTAACTTCTAAATTATCTCCAGAATAATTATTCTCATCAGGATGATACATTAAATTTCTTTGAAAAAAGAATAAGAAAATTAATATAATTAAGTAAATTGCAACAATACCAATAAATAATTCCAAAAAAAAATTCCTACGTTTTAATTTCATATTTTTTTCTATTTAATATTAAAAAAAATATATAAGATATAATACTTAAGATTAAGAAAACTGAAAAAGCTGATTTAAAAGCAAATATTTCTGTGTGACCCATCCCTTTAACAATATCTATCACTAAGCCCATTAGCCATTGCATTATGAATGTTCCTGCGAATATTAATAAATTAAATGAAGTTAGTGCTTTACCAGCAGAATAACCTGAAAAAGATAGGCCCACAGCTGGCTGTGTAACTGATAAAAAAATTGAACTTAAAATAAATAAAGTTATGTAGAATGCACCCGCTTTTGGGCCTAGCAATATAATAACAAACATTACAGAAAAACTAATTGGTAAACCTAATTTAAGTATTCTTTTTGCAGTAAAACCTATACTTGAAATTTTTGGTAAAAAATAACCCCACAAGAAAAAAGATACCAGCATAGTTACATTGATCCAAAACAATCCTGTAGCGCTTTGAAGTGGTGTGTAACCAGCAACTCTAGTCATCCATGGGCCTGCCCATAAAGTTTGTATAGCCATTAAGCCCCCATAATTAAATAAACCCATTGGAATTACACTTATAAAAAATCTATTTTTCCAAACATCAGATAAAGTTCCAGTATTGCTTGGCTTTTCTGACTCTTTATTTTTTGTTAAATTCCATTTTGGAATAAAAACTAACATTAAAAAAATACTAATTAAAATTAAGATAGCGATACCACCAAATATCCATCTCCATCCAAGACTAGGCAATAAAAGTTGTACAGGCAATGTAGATGACAAAAAACCTAATGATGCAACCATTAGCATCCATGAGTTTGCTCTTTGTTGTTGGTTTTCTGCATACCATATTCTGTAACCAGTTAAAGGAGCCATTAAACAAGCACTAACACCTATGCCGATTAGAATTCGCGAAACTAACAATCCAGAAAAGCTTTCAGCTAAAGCAAATGATCCTGTTCCAACCAATGCAATTAATAAAAAAGAAGAGACAATTTTTTTTGGTCCATATTTATCTAACAAATATCCAAGTGGTATTTGCATACAAGCAAAACCCAAGAAATAACCCCCAGCTAACAATCCTAAATCGGCTGCTAACAAATTAAATTCTGAGGTTAATACGGGGGAAAGTGTTGCAGTAATTGCACGCAACAAACATGATAAAAAATAACCAAATGCAAATACAAAAAAAACAACAATAGCCTGTTTTTTTGGTAAAATATAATTTTCCATTAATTAAAAGTTTAAAGATATATCTCTATGAACTGAGTTACACCTAGCAACAAATTTAGCTTGTTCTTTAGTTAATCTGTTTTGAAGTCTAAGACCAATATTATGTTTGATAACATCATTATATTTAATTAATTCAGGCATCAAATTCTTATTAGCAATATCTCTCCATGAAACTTCTAAATTGAAAAGATCAAAAGTCTCTGAACTTACTTCAGATAATTTTTGCTCATCTATCTCATCATTATCTATAACAGATATTAGGTCATCTAATTTATTTGCAAATTCTTCGGTTCCAGAAATTTCTCCTAGTTTTTCAAAAAGATTATCAATTATTGATATTGCGTTTTCATAATTTCTATTATCAATATTATATTTTAATTCTTTGATTTCTGTTGAAAGTTCTTTTAATTTTTCATTGTCATTTATAAACATCACTATTTGATCCAGAGTTTCATAAGCTTCATCAACGTTTTTTCTATACCTTTTTGTTCTTGTATTTTTTGCTTTGTGCAATATTTCAAACTCTCCATTTTTAGCTTTCCAGCTTTCAGGAACTTTATTTTGAAGTTCTTTAATTTCTAGCTCGTAATTCTCGATCTTTAATTCTAATTTATTTTTACCTGATAAGTTATCATCATCTAAATTTCTAATTTCAGCTTTTGTTTTTTTAATTTTCTGGTCTATTTTTCTAATTTTTTTCTCAATTTTTCTTACATTGAAATGCAAGTCCCTATAATCTTTTGTAAATAATTCATATTCTTGCTCCGTTTTTTGTAGTTTTTTAACAATAGCAAAAGTCCCAAGAGCATTATCAAAATGCTCTTCAAAAATATCTAATTTATCCATTGGAAGATTTGTGGGAGTTAATTTCTGCATGTTTTTTATTGCACTAGTAATTCTTTGTTCTTCAGTGTTGTAAATCGCAAATTTGTACTCTTGTAAGCAATATTGTAGCTTTGGATTCATCGGTGGTGGAGCAACGTTCGAAGTTAAATATGTTCTTGCTGGCAAGTAATTTACTAATGATGGATAGAAACCAACAATTCCAAGACCTATTAATTGTAAAATAATGAATGGAACAACACCTTTCCAAATATTTAAAGTAGTAACAAGTTTTGAAGCTACACCTTTTAAGTAAAATAATGCAAAACCAAACGGTGGTGTTAGAAATGAGGTTTGTAAATTTACTCCAATCATTACACCAAGCCAAATTGCACTTACATTAGCTCCTGGTTCAGCTAATAATATCGGAGCAATGATAGGAACAACAACAACGGCTATTTCTATAAAATCAAGAAAGAAACCCAGTAAAAAAATCACTGCCATTACAACAATAAACTGTGTCCAAAATCCCCCTGGCAAATCTTGAAGAAAATCTCTTACTAGCTCTTCACCTCCAAACGCTCTAAATCCAGAGGTTAACATTGCAGCTCCTAATAAAATTATAAAGACCATTGAAGTCGTTACACATGTTTCTGTAACAACCTCTCTTAAAACATTCTCAATTTTGTATGCTCTCCAAAAACTCCAAACAATTCCAATTAAAAAAGTTATAGTAAAAAATCCTGTGATAAAAATTGCTTTAAGATCTCTAGTTTCTACAGCCTTAATATTTAAATTATAATTCTTAGATAAAATATAAATTGGAATGACAGATAAAATTGCAATTATAATTGGATAGTAAGCATCTTTTTTTCCTTTATGTAAACGATAACCAGCCATCATGGTTGCACCTATAGCTCCAATTGATCCAGCTTGATTAACGGTTGCAATACCTAAAAGTATAGATCCTAAAACCGCAAAAATTAAAGCAAGGGGAGGAATAATTACTATTAAAACCTTAATCCAAAATTTTGAGTCAAAATTTCCTTTAAATGGAACGGGAGGAGCTGCCTTGGGATTTAGTCTTGCGTATACAAATACATAAATCATATACAAACCAACCAAAACTAAACCAGGTAATAATGCCCCCAAAAACATATCTCCTGCAGAAGTAGATCCCACTCTAAATTCTCCGGGCATATTGAATTCACCAGTTAAAATTTTGTAATCAGTCTGACGCATAGTATTTGCAACGTCTGCTGCGCTAGCTAATTGATCTGCTATAATAATTAATACAATTGATGGAGGTATAATTTGCCCAAGAGTTCCTGATGAACAAACAATTCCACTTGCTAGACTTTTATCATATTTATTATTAAGCATTGTGGGTAATGATATTAATCCCATTGCTATTACTGTTGCGCCAACAATACCCGTGGTAGCTGCAAGAAGCGCTCCAACAAAAATTACTGATATTCCTAAGCCTCCAGGGATGGGTCCAAACAACTGCCCCATCGTAACTAAAAGATCTTCCGCAATTTTTGATTTTTGCAGCATGATCCCCATGAAAATAAATAAAGGAATTGCAATTAAAGTATCAGTTTCAACATCCCAGTAGTTACTCCTAAAGTTTGTAATACCGGCGGTTAACCATTCTTTGGGGCCATCGACAGCAAAATAAGCACTACTATCTCCTGCAAATAAGTAACCAAAAAAAGCAGCAAGCCCAATTGAAATTATTGCTGATCCGGGTAATGCAAAAGCTACTGGAAAACCAGAAGCTAATGCTCCAATCATTATAATTACAAGTAAAGCTAAAAATAAATGTTCCATTATTTAATTCTTTAAAAGTTTATGACTGCTACTCATAAAGTAGCTAGTGAATTGAGTTAACATACTTACTGCAAACACAGCTAAATAAACTGCCATTAGATAAAGTAAATATAATCCGTTTGAACCTTGCTGCGTGATTTCAAATGAAATTACAGGACCATTGATGATACTAGCTTTACCCCCCATGCCTAAAAATATTACAATCAAACATAAAGGAATTCCTAGAATTAATGACCCAATTGCATTAGTCCATGCTTTTTTACGTTCGCTAAAACCAGTATAAAGAACATCAACTCTTACGTGACCTTCATGAATTAACGCATAAGCGCTTGCAAATAAATATAGGGCTGCATACCAAAAACGAACTAAGTCGCCTTGGAATGCTTGTTCATATTGAAAAATAAATCTTGATAATACAATTAAAAATTCACTTCCAACTACTAAAACTGCTAACCAAATAAACCCTACAGATCTTGTAAAATAACCAATTACAAAAGAAGCCAATATTAAAGGAAAGTGTATATAAGTAATTCTAAAAGCAGGTATTACTAAATTAATTTTAAGTTGTTCTCCAAAAATTGGCTCAACTAGTTTTTCTACTACCATGAATGAGATTAAAAAGTCTACTACTCCAACAATTAGTACAGCCCAGAAAGAGGACCTTACTACGTAAGCTGCAATTTTCGATAAGATCTCAGAGTCTGTTTGCAATGTTTGTTTTATGGATTTCAAAACAAAAAATATAACTCCTGCTAAAGATACAAAATAAAATAGTAATTGAATATATGATAAATTTATTGCAAGCCCCTCTAAAGGCTTATTTAATTTTTTAAATCCAAATAATTCATAATGAGCGAAAAGTTTTTTAACTCCTGGCCAATCAAACCAAACTGTTAAAACATTATTTACTAAAAAAACAAAAGTTAAAGTTAAGATAGAATAACTAAATATTCTTATTAAAATAGATAAGTTATTTTTCGCCATCATATTAAATCTTTTATTGATATATAAAAAGAGGGCCCATTTAAGGGCCCTCTAGTAATAATTAGAATTAAATTATACTCCTAATGCTCTATTTCTTTGAGCAACATATGGCCCGTCAGACAAGTTAGTCCAAGCACCAATTTCCTTACGACCTTTAACAAAGGCAGCATGTACTTTCTTTGCAAGAGCACTATGTTGTTGAACTTCATCGAAAACTTCAGCAGCACCTTTAGCGAAAGCATCGTAAACTTTATCGTTAAACTTCTCTAGTTTAACTCCACTTTCGTTAACTAATCGTGCTAGTGCAGCTCCGTTTTTAGCATTGTATTCAGCCATTGTAGTTGTGTCAGCCCAATCACATGCAGTTTTAATAATTAACTGATCTGATTTTGACAAACTAGTAAACCAAGATTTGTTCACTCCACAAGCTAGTGTAGATCCTGGTTCATGCATTCCTGGATAGTAATAATACTTAGCAGCTTCCTGGAACTTCATAGCTTCATCATTCCAAGGTCCTACCCATTCTGTTGCATCAATTGCACCTGACACAAGGTTTTCATAAATTTGTCCACCAGGAAGTGAAATTGGAGAACCACCAAGTTTTCCAAGAACTTGTCCACCTAAACCAGGCATACGCATTTTTAAACCTTTAAAGTCATTAGCTGATCTAATTTTTTTGTTAAACCAACCACCCATTTGCACTCCAGTGTTACCAGCAGCAAAACTTTGTGTTCCAAAATCATCAGTCAATTCATCCCACAACTCTTGTCCACCAGCAAATTTTAACCACGCATTCATTTCAGCATATGTGAAACCAAATGGAACGGCAGTAAAATATCCAAATGCAGGGTGTTTTTTAACCCAGTAGTAATCAGCACCGTGATACATTTGAGAGTTACCTGATGCAACTTCGTCAAACGAGTCAAATGCTTTTACCCTTTCGTTAGCAGCATAATAAGTAACTTGAATTCTACCGTCACTCATATCGCTTAATCTTTGAGCAAGTCTTTGTGCACCAGTTCCTAGGCCTGGAAAATCTCTAGGCCAAGTAGCTACCATAGAAGCTTCAACTCTTTCTTTGGCAACAGCTGGAGCAGATAAAGCAACAGCAGCAACACCAGTTGCAGCCGCAGTTTTAAAGAACTTACGTCTTGAAGGTGATTTAGAAACCTTCAATGATTTTTTTTCTTTAATCATTAGTCTCTCCTCATATAAGTTAATTAACTATAGCAAGTTAATTACAAATAGATGTTTAAGTCTATAACAAAAGTAACTAAAACTAATAGTATTACAATCTGAGGTAGTAAATTAGAGATTAATTAAAATTATTTTTTGTCAAAGAAAGCTTCGTACACCATCATGAAAATTGCAATTGCCATCAAAATATAAACTGGCAAGACATCAAAGAAACCAATCATAGTTGATCTTGTTAAAGTAGTAGCCAAGCCAACTAGAAATGCAGTTGCAAGTAAAGTTCCTAAAAATACTGTAAATTTTTGCATTTAATTATTACATTCCTTTTCTAGCCAATTAGCAACACCTAAAAATCTATGATCATCATATTTTGCACCAATTAATTGAACACCTAATGGCATTTTACCCTCTCCTTGTAAAAGTGGAAGAGAAATGCATGGAGTGCCTAAATAAGACCATACTTTATTAAATTCTGCAGAGCCAGTACTCTTTAAGCTTTTTGGAGCAACACCTGGACTAGATGGTGATAATACTCCATGATAATCTTCAAATACTTCTTCATAAGACTCATAACTTCTTTTCATAAAGTCTATGGCTTCTGCATACTCTTTTGCTGAATGTTTATTGCCTTTGACAATAGCATCTTGCATGGGTTTAGATAATTTTTTTTTATACTTTTTATAATATAATCCAAAATTGTTTGCTAAATCTGTTTCATAAATTATTTGATGATACTTATGAATATCTTTAAAATAAGATGGAGTATCGAAAATTTCGATATTTTTTTTAAAAGATTTAATAAAATATTCAAAAGCTTCTCTAGATTTTTTTTCAATATTTTTCCAATGATCTGTTTTATAAAAAATAAATTTTGGTTCAAATAATGGCCCTTTTTTTGTTTCTTCAAGTATACCATCAGCTGAATAGTAAATAGTTGCGGTATCAAATTTATCTTTTTTAATTAAAACTTTTGCAAGTAGTGCTACATCCTCAACTGTTTTACCAAATAAACCTATGTGATCTAATTTTTCAGAAGTTTTAAGCACTCCATTTCTTGAAATAAGTCCATAAGTTGGTTTGTACCCAACAACGCCACAGTAAGATGCTGGTCTTATAACCGAGCCACCGGTTTGAGATCCTATTGATAAAGGTGCCATAAATGATGCGACAGCAGCAGCAGAACCACTTGATGAACCGCCCGGAGTTCTAGAATGATCATGTGGATTGGTTGTTTTAGGGGGACCAAGATAAGCCAATTCAGCTGTAGCAGTTTTGCCCATTACAATTGCACCAGCTGCTAAAAGCAAATCGATAATTTCTGCATTTTGTGAATAAGATTTTCCTTTCCTAATAACTGTTCCACATTCTGTTGGCATATCAACTGTTCCAACAATATCTTTTACAGCTACAGGAATACCATGCAAAGGTCCTGTGGGTTTTCCCGATCTTCTGTATTCATCAGCCTCTGCAGCTTTTTCTAGTAAAAGTTTTTTATCAAAATGTGCCCAAGCTTTTACGGCATTTTCAAATTTTTCTATTCTCTCAATATATCTTTCACAAAGCTCAACAGATGTAAGTTGTGAATCTTTAATTTTTGAAACAAGCTCTTCAGCCTTCAAAGAAAATATATTGGTCATTTAATTTTTACTGTGCAAATAATAATTCTGGTAACCATAGTGCTATACCTGGAAACATATACATCAAAAACATTGCAAAAATAACTATTGCTAAAAATGGCATGATACCTCTAAAAATGTCTAAAAGTTCTACAGCTGTTTTTTGAACGCCTTTTAAATAATATGCTGACATTGCCATCGGTGGAGTTAAAAAAGATGTTTGAAGATTTAATGCAATTAACATAGCAAAGAAGTATGGATTAACTCCAAATACTTCTAGTAGGGGTAAAAATATAGGCACAAAAATAATTAAAATTTCTGTCCATTCAAGAGGCCAGCCTAAAAGGAAAATTATAATTTGAGTGATCACTAGAAATTGCCATGTTGAAATATTTATTGATGTGAAAAAATGTTCAAATACTTCATGTCCACCTAGATAAGAAAATACAGATGAAAAAGTCCAAGAACCTATAAACAACCACATAATCATTGCAGTTGTTTTAGCAGTTAAAAATACTGACTCTTTGAAATTTTGCCATTTTAACGTTTTATAAAACCAAGATAAAATTAAAGCCCCAAATGCTCCCGCTGCTGCAGCTTCAGCTGGTGTTGCTATCCCAGCTAAAATTGTACCAAGAACCAACATTATTAATCCAAATAAAGGAACAAAAGATACTAGCACCTCTTTTAAAATTTCACCTGTTGGCGGGATGTCTTCTTTTGGTGGTCTTGGTGCTATTGAAGGATTTAACCAAGCCCTTGTAACTGCGTAAGCAATATAAAGACCAGCTAATAATAGTCCTGGGAAAATTGCAGCTGCAAAGAGTCTTAACGGTGATAATTGTGCAATTACTGAATAAACAATTAGCATAATACTTGGAGGGATTAAAATACCTAAGCATCCACCAGAGCAAATAATTCCTGAGGCAAATTTTTTATCATATCCAGCTTTCACCATTGCTGGCCATGCCAGTAATCCCATTAGAGTAACAACTGCTCCAATAATTCCTGTTGCTGTAGAAAATAAAGTACAAGTAATTAAAGCAGCTACAGCCATGGATGCAGGAAGTCTGTGGGCAGCTAATCTTATTGCAAAAAATAGTTTTGCAACTATTCCTGCTCTTTCAACCAAATAACCCATAAATAAAAATAATGGTACAGCTGTAAGCACATTGTTATCCATAACTGTGTAGGTGTTTTGAACAAATAATTGAAAAATTCTATTATCAAAAAGATGCTCCATCATTGTTGCATCGTAATAAGCGTAATAACCAAAGCCAATTCCCATTGCCATTAATGTAAATGCAATTGGAAAGCCTAAAAGAACTGCGAACAAAAATAGTCCCATCATTAAAATGGCTACCTCTGGATTAGTAAGACTAAATAACATTTTCTTTATCCTCTTCTTGAGAAGTTCTCATCAACATTTGCTCTGTTTCCTCTGCAACAACCATTCTCGCTGGCCAAATTCCTGTTTTAATACAAATTATAGATCTAAAAACCTCAGCAATGCCCTGAATTACTAATAAAGAACCAGCCGCAGGTATCATAGTTTTAACCATATAAATTTGGATTTGTGCTGGACTACTCCAACTAGTCTCTTTTATTTTCCAAGCTAAGGCTGCATATTCATATCCATAAAATGCTAAAGCAACAACGCCTGGAAAAAAGAATATAAAATATAAAACTAAATCTATCCAAGCTTGAGTTCTCTGTTTAAATAATCTGTAAATTACGTCTCCTCTTACATGAGCCTCTGTTGCTAAACAGTATGCACCTGACATCATTAAAATTGCTCCGTACATCTGCATACTAAAATCAAAATTCCATAAAGTCGGCTTATTAAATACATACGCCATTACAACTTCATAAACTGTTCCTCCCATTAAAATTACAATGCACCAGGAAAATGCTTTACCCATTGAAGTGCTAAGCGTGTCTGCAAATTTAATGAAGTTTTCCATCACCAACAATTATATTAAATTAGTCTAAAAAAAAAGGGGGTTTTTAAACCCCCTTTTTATAATTTTTATTAAAGTTAATTAGATTTTAACTTTCTCAATTGGTCCAAACTCATTTTCATAAGCTAATTTGTAGTTCGGTTGATTCATCAACAGATACTTCATTGTTCTCTTAGCGTATGCTTTTTGTGAGTCTACTACTTTTTTGAAGAAAGCATCTTTACCAGAAAACTCACCAACAACTTTATCCCAACCTTTTAATTGTTCAGCCAAGATAGCGTCTGATGTTTGGTAAACATTAACCTTGTGCTCATTCATTAACTTAGCTAAGTCAGCTGAATATCTAACTAATGCTTTAAAGTAGTTATCTGAGTTTGCAGCGTAAGCAGCATTTTTCAAGATAGCTTGATGAGCAGGTGAAAGGCTGTCATATCTCTTCTTATTAATCGGCACTTCAAACATTTCCTGAGACTGGTGGAAACTTCCTAAGTGGTAATGTTTAGAGACATCTTGCATTCCAAACTGTGAGTCTGATGTAGGGTTGTTAAACTCAGCAGCATCAATCAAACCAGTTTTCATAGCTGGTTGAATTTCACCACCTGGTAATTGTCTTACAACCATTCCCATAGCAGTTAAAACGTTAGTCGCAAGACCAACTGTTCTATACTTCATTCCTTTAACATCAGAAACTTTTGTTACATTCTTTTTAAACCAACCAAATGGCTGAGCAGGCATTGGCATATGGAAGAAACCGTAGTAGTTAAAACCTACACTCTTAACAGCTTCATCATATAACGCTCTTCCTCCACCGTACTCCATCCATCCCATAACTTCTTGAGATGACATTCCGTAAGATGGTCCAGTTCCAAAAAGTGAAGCAGCAGGATTTTTTCCATACCAATATGCTGTCACCCAGTGACCCATATCAACAACCCCAGAACTTACTGCTTGTCCAATTTCAGAAGTTTTTACAACTGCTCCAACTGGTTGAACATCAATTTTAAGTTTACCATCCGACATATCGCTAACCATTTTTGCGTAATCAGATGCCATTTCAAAAAAGATGTTTGCGCCTGAAGGCCAAGCTGCTTGCATCTTTAGAGTAATGTGTCCAGCTCCTAAAGCTAGGTTTGGCATTGCTACAGCTGCTGTCGCTGCTGCACCAGTCGCCGCTGCTGCTTTGAAGAACTTTCTTCTTGAAGGAGTTTTTGAACCCTTCAATGATTTTTTATTCTTAATCATTTATTCTCCTCTAGTTAATTAACTATTAAAAATAAAACACAGATTAAGATTAGAGTCTTTCTAAAAAGAAGTACAGATTGTCACAATAAAACTATAGATTGAAATTTTCTATCTTAAGTTGAGTTTAAATTAGTTTATTGTCCTCATAAACACAACATTTCTCAGCTGGTACGTGAAGTTTAACATTCTGGCTTGGTATTTCAGTTTCTCTAGTAACTTTTGATTTAATTGTAAAGTTTCCCATTTTGGCGGTAATTAATTTATAGTTTCCTAGATCCTCAACTTTTTCAACATTAACATCAATTAAGTTTTCATTTTGGTTTTGTGCAATTTTAATGAATTCTGATCTTATTCCTAATTTAATATTTTTTGTTTTTAAATTGGATAGATTTGTATGGGTTTTAATTAAAGTATCATTAATCTTTACACTATCGTTTGAAGAAGCTTCACTTTCAAACAAGTTCA
>CACJIB010000023.1 GCA_902593405.1 uncultured Pelagibacteraceae bacterium
AAGAAAACTTAATTGAACAAAGTTTATATAAAGCAGCCACTGATCAAAAAATACCTGCAAACATAATTATAGAATTTGCAGGAATTTATGGATTTCAAGTTGATTTTCAAAGAGATATTAGAAAAAATGATAAATTTCAAATTATGTATGAAATTTTCTTGAACGAAAAAAATGATATTGCTGAAACTGGAGAAATTCTTTTTGCAAACCTTAAGTTAAGTGGACAAGATAATAATTTATATTATTTTGACCACAAAAATAGTCAAGGCCACTATGACAAAAATGGTAAAAGTGTAAAAAAAGCTTTAATGAAAACTCCAATTAATGGAGCAAGGCTCTCTTCACCATTTGGAATGCGAAAACATCCAATAGATGGTTACAACAAAATGCATCGAGGAACAGATTTTGCTGCTCCTATGGGAACACCCATAATGGCATCAGGTGATGGAATTATTAAAAAGGCTGGTTGGTGTGGAGGAGGCGGTAACTGTGTTAAAATCAAACACAACTCAACATATCAAACTGTTTATGCTCATATGTCAAAATTTGCTAGAGGTATAAAACCTGGGGTAAGAGTTAAACAAGGTCAAACTATTGGTTATGTTGGCTCTACAGGTAAATCTACTGGTCCACATTTGCATTATGAAGTAATTGTAAATGGAAAAAAAGTTAATTCACAAAAATTAAAACTTCCCTCAGGTAAAATCTTAAAAGGAAAAGAAAGAAAACTATTTGAAACTAAAAAAATTAAGTTAGACGTTCTTAAATCTGAAAAAATACTTGGAATAAACTAAATTATTTCTACTTGGGATTTTGTTTCTTTTTGGATTTTATTTTCATCACCAGAATTATTAACTAAATCTTTATCAAGATTTTTTTTTGAATTTTCTGTCTTTTCTTCAGAAACTTCAGAATTATTTTCAGAATTATTTTCAAAAAATTTCTCTTTTCTAAAGCCCTCTCTTTCATTAAGTATTCTTGTAAAGTGATCTGCATGCTGTAAATAATTCTCAGATAAAATTTTATCTCCATTCGATAGAGCTTCTCTTGCTAAATCATTGTATTTTTCAATTAATTTTGGTGCATTATGATTATTTCTTCCAGGAGCTTTCCTCTTGAAATTATCATTATTAGAGAAGTTAGAATTGAATTTGGGTGTATCACCATTAGATTTAAAATTTCTAGTATTTCTTCTAAAGCCACCTCTTCTATTGTTATTATTATTATTTCTGAATGTTACCATGATTTAATTGATTATATTTTCGTACTAACTATACACCTGTCATTATTTGCAAGATCTTTTTGAGTACTATTTATATAAAAACCTTCTTTTTTTAATAAATTAATAACTTTATTTTTTTGATCGAAACCGATCTCTAAAATAAGTTTGCCATTTTTTTTTACCAGTTCAGATGATTTTTTAATAACTTTTCTGATTTCTGATAAGCCATCCAATCCACCATCTAACGCTAGTCTTGGCTCAAACTCAGCAACATCTCTTTCCAAATATTTTAATTTGCATGTTTTAATATAAGGAGGATTAGAAACAACTAAATCATATTTACCTAAATTGAATTTGTCAACATCTGATTTATATAATTTTAATCTAGAACTAACTTTTTGAGCTATTGCATTTTTTTTACTTATAATTAAACATTTTTTACTTAAATCTATACCAGTTCCTCTAAAATTTTCTCTCTCCTTCAAAATTGATACAATAATACAGCCTGAACCAACACCTATATCTAAAATATTAATTTTACTTTTTTGTTTTGTTAATTTTAATATATTTTCAACAACCAATTCAGTATCAGGTCTTGGTATTAATGTATCTTTTGTAATAAAAAACTCCGATTTCCAAAAAGACTTTTTTTTAATTAAATATGCTACTGGGTTTCCTAAGGATCTTTGATCAATTAAATTATAAAAATTATTTAAATCGTTTTTATTAATAGAATTACTAGAATTAAGCAAAATATAATCCCTATCTTTATTAATCGTTTTTGCCATTAAAATTTCAGCATCTAATAACGGGTTAGTTATAAATTTTCTCTTTAAAATTTTTGAACCCTCATTAATAGCCAAATTAATATTCATGCATTATTTTAAGTTGCTAAGACTTTCCTCTTGCGCTTGTAGTGTCAAAGATTCAATCATTTCGTCAAACGCTTCTCCTTCTAAAAATTCATCTAATTTATGAAGAGTTAAATTTATTCTATGATCTGTAACTCTTCCTTGAGGGAAGTTGTAAGTTCTTATTCTTTCAGATCTGTCTCCTGTACCAATTTTTGTCTTACGATCTTGAGATCTTTCTTGGTCAATTCTTGACCTTTCCAATTCATATAAACGTGCTCTCAAAATTTTCATTCCTTTAGCTTTATTTTTATGTTGTGATTTTTCATCTTGTTGAGATACACTTAAACCAGTTGGGATGTGAGTAATTCTTACTGCACTATCAGTCGTATTAACAGATTGTCCACCTGGTCCACCTGCTCTAAATACATCTATTCTTAAGTCAGAATCATTAATTTTTAAATCTACCTCTTCTGCTTCAGGTAAAACAGCTACTGTTGCTGCTGATGTATGAACTCTTCCTTGAGTTTCGGTATCTGGAACTCTTTGTACTCTATGAACTCCACTCTCATACTTAAGTGTTGAATAAATATTAGTACCTTTAATTGAGGCTATAACCTCTTTTAAACCTCCTGCATCACTTCTAGATATTGAGATTAATTCTAAAGACCATTTTTTTTTGTGACTAACTTTTTCATACATTTTAAATAAATCTGATGCAAATAAACTTGCTTCTAATCCGCCTGTTCCTGCTCTTATTTCAATAATAGCATTTTTTTTATCTGCTTCATCTTTTGGTAACAAAAATAATTTTAATTTTTTTTCATTAGCTTCATATCGATTTTGTAAATCTATCAATTCTATATCTGCCATTTTTTTTAACTCTCCCTCAGCAGAACTATCATTTAATATTTTCTCCAATTCTTCTTTTTCAGTTTGAAAAGAAATGTAATCTTTGGCACATCCAACTATCTCATTTAAATCTGAGTATTCTTTTGATTTTTCGGCAAATAACTTGTTATCTAATCCACCAGTGGATAAATCTTTTTCTATAGATGAATGTCTTATTATTAATTCCTCGACTGTTTTTAAGGGTATCATAATTAGTTCTCTAGTTCAGATGCTTTTTTCTCGACTTCGCTTACAACCCTATTAATTATGTCATCAGTCAAAACTTTTTCATTCTGAACACCGGATAAATAAAGCATATTATTTCCTTTTCCCCCTCCAGTAATTCCTATATCTGTCATTGCAGCTTCTCCTGGTCCATTAACAACACAACCAATAATTGACAGTGTTATTGGTGTTTTTATATGGGCTAGTTTCTCTTCCAATATTTTGACAGTATCGATTACCTGAAATGCTTGTCTTGCACAAGAAGGGCAAGAAATGATCTTTACTCCTCTATTTCTCAGATTTAGTGATTTTAATATCTCATTACCAATTTTGACCTCTTGAGTTGGGTTGTCTGATAAAGAAATTCTAATAGTATCTCCAATTCCATCCATTAATAAACTACCAAGCCCTATGGATGATTTTATGCTACCAGATACAAAACTTCCTGCCTCTGTAATTCCAAGGTGTAAAGGATAATCTATAACTTTAGATAGTTGTCTATATGCTGCTATCGAAAGGAATACATCTGATGATTTGACACTTATCTTAAAATTTAAAAAATCTTTATCTTCTAAAATTTTTATATTTCTTAAAGCACTTTTAACTAATGCCTCTGGACAAGGCTCTTTAAATTCCTCTAAAATATCTTTTTCCAGAGAACCTGCATTTATTCCAATTCTTATTGAACAATTATTATTCTTAGCTGCTTTCAATACCTCGTGTATCTTTGTTTCATCTCCAATATTTCCTGGATTAATTCTTAAACAGCTAGCTCCATTTTCTGCTGCCTCAATAGCTCTTTTATAATGAAAATGTATATCTGCAACTACTGGTATTGATACATGTTTTATTATTTCTTTTAATGCTTTTGAAGAGTCCTCATCTGGACAAGACACTCTTACAATATCAGCACCTTCCTCAGTTATATCATCAATTTGTTTTATGGTTGCTTTAACATCCGTAGTTAAAGTATTCGTCATTGATTGAACAGAGATTGGATTGTCGCCCCCAATCTTTACATTTCCAACATTTATTACTTTTGTTTTTCTTCTTTTAATATCTCTAAATGGTCTTAAACTCATTATAATTAATCTAATTTAAATTCTTTATGTAAAGCAGCTATTGCTCTTTTAACATGCTTAACAGAAACTAGAACTGAAATTTTTATCTCTGAGGTAGAAATAACCAAAATATTAATTTTTTTTGAGGCTAGTGCCTGGAACATTCTATATGTTATACCTGGAGTCGTTATCATACCAACACCGATGATTGAAACTTTAGAAACACCTTTATCAAAAGATAACTTTTTAAAAGATATTTTTTTATTTTGTTTAATTAATTTTTCTGTTTTTTTTAAATCATCAGCTTTTATAGTAAATGTAAGATCTGTCTCTTTTCCATCTAAAGATATATTTTGAACCACCATATCTACATTGATAAGGTTTTTTGATAGTGGTTTAAAAATAGAAGCAGCAACACCAGGTCTATCTTTTACTCCTACAATTGTAATTTTAGCATCATTTTTTGTTGATGAAATTCCAGTAATAATTTGGTCACTAAATGCTTTTTTAGAATTTGTTATTAGGGTACCAGATTTTGATACAAATGAAGATTTTACTTTTACATCAATCTTATTCAGCTTTGCATCCTGAACCGATGTAGGCTGCATTACTTTTGAGCCAAGAGATGCCATTTCTAACATTTCGTCATAAAAAATTTTTTTAATTTTTTTTGCTTTTTTATACTGCCTTGGATCAGTAGTATAAACTCCATCTACGTCAGTATATATTATACACTCATCAGCTTTAATAAATTTTGCTAGCATAATTGCAGTTGCATCAGACCCACTTCTTCCGATTGTTGTTATTCTTAAATCTTTACTCACACCCTGAAATCCTGTGATTATAGGTATTCCACCAGAATTTATATATCTATTTAATTCTTTGATACCTAGTGAACTAATCCTTGCACTTGAATGAGGACCATCTGTTAAAATAGGTAATTGCCATGATGTCCAAGATCTCGATTTAAACCCATTATGTTTTAGTCTACCAGCAATAAGTGCACATGATGCTTGCTCTCCAGTTGAAACTAATGCATCATATTCTGCTCTATCAAAATTGCTGCTTATAAGTTTAGATTTATTAACCAACTCATTTGTCACACCACTCATTGCCGATGAAACAACTAGTACCTTATTTTTTTTCTTTTTGTAAAAAGCAATAATTTTGCATACCTTTTTAATTCTATCTATAGTTCCAACAGATGTTCCACCAAATTTTAATACGATAGTTTTCATGCTAGCTTTAATTATTAATATTTAATAAATAATGGATAAAATACATCTAAATTATTATGTCAACTATTTATCACAATGACTAGTATAAATAAAAAAGAAATAGATAAATTTTCTAAAATGGCTAATGAATGGTGGGATCCAGAGGGTAAATTCAAACCACTTCATAAATTTAATCCAACAAGAATAAAATATATAAAAGAAAATATTATTAATAATTTCAAATTAAAAAATAAATCTAAACCTTTATTAGGAATAACAATTTTAGATATTGGATGTGGTGGAGGATTGTTATCCGAACCAATGTCAAGAATGGGTGCTAATGTAACAGGTATCGATGCATCTGATAAAAATATAAAAGTTGCAAAACTTCATTCAAGAAAAAATAAGCTAAAAATTAATTATTTATGTTCATCACCAGAAAAACTTAAAATTGAAAAAAAATTTGATGTCATTTTAAATATGGAAATTGTTGAACACGTGGAAGATATAGATTTTTTTCTAAAGTCATGCTCAAAGCTCTTGAAAAAAAATGGACTAATGTTTGTTGCAACAATAAATAAAACTTTGAAATCTTATGTTTTTGCGATTGTTGGAGCAGAGTATGTTTTAAGGTGGCTACCAATTGGAACACACGAATGGGAAAAATTTGTTAAACCTGAAGATCTTAAAAAAATTTTGATGAAGTATGATTTATCCCTCAATAAATTAGAAGGTATGAACTTTAATATTTTTAAGGATGAATGGAGTATATCTAAAGATTTATCCGTAAATTACATAGCAAAGTTTATTAAATACTAATTTTCTTTTTCATCTATCCAAGGAATCATCTGAGCATCTATACCTTCTTCTTTTAATTCTTTTAAATCTTCCTTTGATGCACTACCGTAAATACCTTTTGATTTTTTTTTACCATTATAATGAATTGATCTAGCCTCATATGCAAAATTATCACCAACATAATTAAAATTATCTTTAATAAATTTTTGATAATCTTTTATAGTTTTTTTTACTTTATTATATTTTTCTAAGTTTAATTTTTCATCAGTTTTTGATTTATGACTTATTAGCTGAGGTGCCATAATTGTTTTTTCAACTTTTTCTGAATTGCAATTATGGCAATTCAGAAGTTTTTTCTTTTTAAGTCTTTCATACTCGTTTGAAGATGCAAACCAACTATCAAATTTTAAATTACATTCTTTACAAAAAAGTTTATATTTAATCATAATTATTAGTTAATTATAAAATTTAGGTTTTCAATAAGTTAACTTCTATAGTCTGCATTAATTTCAATATATTTTTTTGTTAAATCCATAGTATAAGCTGTGAAGTTTTTATTTCCTGTAAAAGTTTCAATGTTTATTTCTATATTTTCAGATTTCATATAATTTGCTGTTTGTTTTTCATCATAACTTTGATTTAATTTTCCACCTTCTACAATTGTTATATTTCCAAACTTAATACATAATTTTTTTAAATTAATTTTAGGCCCAGCTTTACCGATTGCCATTATAACTCGGCCCCAATTTGGATCTTCTCCAGAAATTGCAGTTTTCACTAGTGGAGAATTTGCAATAGATAAAGCAATTTTTTTTGCATCTATCTCATTTTTACATTTGCTAACATTTATTGTTATGAATTTTGATGCACCTTCACCATCTGAAACAATTCTTTTGGCCAAATTCAAAAGAACATTGTTTAATGCTTTATCAAAATTTTTAATTTTATTTTCATTCACACTTTTTACTTGAGAATTTTTAACTTCATTAGTTGCAAAGATAGTTACCATATCATTGGTGCTGGTATCTCCATCACAAGAAATAGCATTAAATGTATTGGTTATATTTTTTTTTAATAACTTTCCTAAAACGTCATTAGATAAAGTTGCATCAGTAAATATATACGCAAGTGTTGTAGCCATATTTGGATGTATCATTCCTGAACCTTTAGCAATTCCATATATTTTTACTTTTTCACTTCCAATATAACATTCCTCCATAGCTAATTTTGGCTTTGTATCCGTTGTCATAATTGCAAGTGCTGCCTTCATCCAAATAAATTTATTTTGAGTATAAGTAATTTTTTTAATTAAATTTGGAATATTGTTAGAAATTTTTTCATATGGAAAAATTTCTCCAATAGTACCAGTACAACCAAATATTATATTCTTTGAAGAAATTTTCTTTGGACTCTCTTCGTCTTCTTCTTGTTTTTTATTTAATTGTTTCGCAGTTAGATCTGCTATTTTTTTTAAACTTTCATACCCTTGCTTTCCAGTGAAAGCATTTGCATTTCTGGTGTTTACAATTAGAGAATATATTTTTTTTGGTCTTTGATTGATATTCCATTTTATATTTTCAGATACTATTTTTGACTGTGTATAAACAGAAGCATAATTTGCACCTTCTCTAAAATAAAACATAGTTAAATCATCTCTGATATCTTTATATAAATTTGCTGAAACAACTGAAATTGAGAGACCGTCTAGATGATCAAGGTCTTGAAAATCAATCATTTTAGTATTTTTTGATTGAGATGATAAAAAATTCGTTAAATTAATTCCCATATTGTTTAAATTATTTATTTAATACATATATTAAACAATATAAGTAAAGAATAAATCAAATAGTAATGTTTAACCCATTAAATTTAATAACAAAATTTATCAAATCTAGTAATCAAAAAGAGCTAGATAGAATTGGTAAAATTGTTGAAAAAATAAACTCACACGAGGAAGATTTTAAAAATTTAAATGACGACGACTTTCCAAAAAAAACTAATGAATTTAGAAATCAGTTAAAAGATGGCAAAACTTTAGACGAGTTATTACCTGAGGCTTTTGCATTGGTTAGAGAAGCTGCCAAAAGAACACGTAACGAAAGACACTTTAATGTTCAGTTAATTGGAGGTGTTGCTTTGCATGAGGGTAAAATTGCTGAAATGAGAACTGGGGAAGGAAAAACTTTAACAATCACGTTAGCTGCTTACTTAAATGCCTTAGGCGAAAAAGGTGTTCATATAGTTACTGTTAATGATTATCTTGCAAAAAGAGACTCGATAGAAATGGGAGAGATATATAATTTTCTAGGTCTAACATCTGGATTTATTAATAATTATCAAGATGATACGGAGCGTAAAAAAAATTACAAATGTGACATTACATATGCAACTAACAGTGAATTAGGTTTTGATTACCTAAGAGACAATATGAAATTCTCTGAGGAACAAATGGTTCAGAGAGAACATAGTTTTTCAATAGTAGATGAGATAGATTCTTGTTTGATTGATGAAGCAAGAACACCTCTAGTTATATCTGGAGCCGCTGAGGATAAAACAGCTCAATATTTAGCAATTGATAAACTCATTAGAAATTTAAACGATAAAGATTATGAGATAGATGAAAAAGAAAAAAGTGTTCTATTAACAAATGATGGAATAAATAATGTAGAAAATCTTTTTTCTAATGCTGGAATTTTAAAAAATAATAACTTTTATGATCCAGAAAATTTACATTTAGTTCATCACGTTAACCAAGCGTTACGTGCAAATCATTTATTTGAAAAAGGAAGAGATTATATTGTAGCAGATGGAAGTCTTAAAATTATTGACGAACTTACTGGGAGAATTTTAGAGGGTAGGCGTTTTGGAGATGGTTTACATCAAGCTCTTGAAGCTAAAGAAAAAATACAAGTTCAGGCTGAAAACCAAACATTAGCCTCAATAACTTACCAAAATTATTTTAAACTTTATAAAAAAATATCTGGATGTACTGGTACAGCTGCTACGGAATCTGAGGAATTTTTTGAAATTTATAATCTGCCTGTTGTTGTCATTCCTACAAACAAAGAAATGATCCGAAAAGATTTTAATGATTTAATTTTTAGAACAGAAAAAGAAAAGAATGATGCTATTATAGAAAAAATAATTGAAAGAAATAAACTAGGTCAACCTATTTTAGTATTTACCTCAAGCATTAATAAATCTGAAGTTTATTCAAATTTATTAAATCAAAAAAATATTAAACATTTAGTGTTAAATGCAAAAAATCATGAAAACGAGGCTGAGATAATTGCAAATGCAGGAAAAGAAAATTCATTAATAATTACAACAAGTATTTCGGGAAGAGGAGTTGATATTCAACTTGGTGGTAAGAAAGGTTCTATTCCAGAAGACCAACTTAAAATAGATAAAGATAAAATTAAATCCTTAGGCGGTTTATTTGTAATTGGCACAGAAAGAATGGAGTCTAGAAGAGTCGATAACCAGGCAAGAGGAAGATCTGGAAGACAGGGAGATGAAGGCAGTTCAGTATTTTATGTTAGTCTTGAAGATGATTTAATGAGAATTTTTGGATCAGAGTCTATGAATACTATGCTAGAAAAACTAGGACTCAAAGACGGTGAAAGTATTGATCATCCATGGATTAATAAAGCATTAGAGAGAGCTCAGCAGAAAGTTGAAGCTAGAAATTTTGATATAAGAAAAACACTTATTAAATTTGACAATGTTCTAAATGATCAAAGGCATGTTGTGTTTTCACAAAGAAAAAATGCGATGAATAGTGAAAATATCTTTGATTATTCAGATGAATTTTTAAAAGAAATATCTGATGATTTAATAAAGTTAAAAATTTCAAATTTATCCAATCCAAAAAGTAATGAATTTTATAACAAAACAAAGCAAATAATCGGAAAAAGTTTTGAAGAAACTGAGTTTAAGAATTTGATTGAAACTAAAGATAATGATTTTAGAAAAAAAATCTCTGACAAATTCCAAGAGGCAAGAAGCGAGCGTATTAAACTTCTGGGGGACAATCATGCTAAAGAAATAGAAAAAAGAATTTTTCTTCAATCAATCGATTTAAATTGGAAATCACATATTCAATATTTGGAGCAATTAAGACAAGTTATAGGGTTAAGATCTTATGGCCAGAGAGATCCATTAGTTGAATATAAAAAAGAAGCATTTGAATTATTTTCAAATCTACTAGAAAAATTAAAACTAGATTTTGTAACAATTCTTATGAACTTAAAAGTGGTAATGGAATCAAACAATGAAAAACAGGATTCAAAGAAAATCGACATAACTGACAATCCAAAATGTTTATTATTAATTAAAAAAAATCAAAAAATTTCTAGAAATGATAGGTGTGAAGCTACAGGAAAAAAGTTTAAAAACTGTTGTGGAGCCCTATAGAATTTAAATAATTAAAAAGATTGAAGAAACTAAAATTAACCCGCCAAGAATCGCTAATAATATTTTTTTTGATTTTAAAATTTTATCAATATTATTTTTCTTAATAGTTAAAGTGCTTAGATCGTCAGTGCTACTAATAAATCCATCATTTCTTCCAATTTTAAGAAATTTATTTTTTCTCTCACTCATTATTTCTTCTGATGATAATTCATCAAAATAATTTAAATTTTTTATTAAAGTTTGTCTGACATTGTTTAATATTATATCTCTATCTCTGTGAGCACCACCTAAAGGTTCGTCAATTATTTCATCAATAACTTTTAACTTAAGTAAATCTTTAGCTGAAAGTTTCATAGCTCTTGCAGCATCAAGCATTTTTTTTGGATCTCTCCATAGAATAGTAGCACATCCCTCAGGAGATATTACTGAGTAAATTGCATTTTCTAACATAAGGACTTTATTTGATGAAGCTAATGCTATTGCTCCACCTGAACCACCTTCGCCTATAATTATTGCAATTGTTGGAACTTTAAGCTCCATACAACATTCGATTGATTTTGCAATTGCTTCAGCTTGTCCTCGCTCTTCAGCTCCTACACCTGGATATGCTCCTGGAGTATCAATAAAAGAGATAATGGGAATATTAAATTTGTTTGCTAAGTTCATCAATCTTATAGTTTTTCTATAACCCTCTGGTCTCATCATTCCAAAATTTCTTTCTATTCTGCTATCTAAATCTTCTCCTTTTTCTTGACCTATAACTAAAACAGATTTTCCATTAAACTTTGCAAATCCAGTTAATACTGATTTATCTTCTCCGTAATACCTATCCCCTGATAATGAAATAAAGTCGTCAAATAAATTATCAATAAAAAATTTTGCTTTAGGTCTATCTTCGTGACGAGCAACCATAGTAGTCTGCCAAGGATCTAGATTAGAGTAAATATTTGATAATTTTTCATCTATTTCATTTTGAGTACTTGAAATTTTTTGTGTATCCACCTCAGACAATCCCTCTTGATTGTAGGGATCTTTTAATTTTTCTAGTTCATTTTCAAGATCTTTAATATCTGTTTCAAAATTTAGGTAATTTTTCATAATTTATTTATAGCGAATGGTTAAAACACAAAAAAGGCAATAAAATGATGTTAAATAAGGTGCAATTCTTATTAATTGACTTAAATCATTTAACAGATACAAATTTACTATCGGGAGAGACTATTTATAGCGCCGAAGGAGCAACCACCCCGGAAACTCTCAGGCAAAAGGACCGATAAAAGCATAACACTCTGGAAAGAGATTGATTTCCGCCGAAGGAGTAAAGCTCTCAGGCAAAAATACAGATGGGGTACGAACTTAAGTGCTATGCAAGAAAAATACATTAAAATTAATAATTTAAAAGTATCTGAAAAGCTATCAAACTTTGTAAATGATGAATTATTAAAGAATACAAATGTATCTTCAGAAAATTTTTGGTCAGGTATGGAAAAAGCCCTTGATGAGCTTGTACCAAAAAATAAAGAATTAATTAAATTTAGAGAAAATTTACAAAATAAAATTGATGATTGGCATATCAAAAATAAAGGGAAAGAATTTAATTCAGATGAGTATAAAAAATTTTTATTAGAAATTGGTTATTTAAAAAATGAGGGGCCTGATTTTAAAATAGAAACTGAAAATGTCGATGAAGAAATTGCAAGTATAGCAGGCCCTCAGTTGGTTGTACCTGTCATGAATGCGAGATATGCATTAAATGCTGCGAATGCAAGATGGATGAGTTTATATGATAGTCTTTATGGTACGGATGTAATTGAACAGTCTGAAGATAGTGTGTCTGAAAGATATGACCCTCTAAGAGGTGAAATGGTTATAAAATATGGGAGAGATTTTTTAGATAAGTACTTTCCGTTAGCTGGATTGAGTTGGAATAAAATTACAAGTTTTGCTGTAAAATATGGGAAATTAAAAGTTTTAAAAGGTGCAGATATTTTTGATTTGGAGGACGAAAATAAATTTGTTGGACATAGAGGTGAAAGTGATAATCCATCTGCAATTATTCTAAAAAATAATAATTTACATATTGAAATTTTAAAAGACTCGAGAGCTTTTGCTGCCCAACAAGATCATGCAGGTATTAGTGACATAATACTAGAGTCAGCAGTGTCAACAATTTGTGATAATGAAGATAGTGTAGCAGCAGTTGATTCAGAAGATAAAATTATTTGTTATCGAAATTGGCTAGGTCTTATGAAAGGAGACCTTAAGTCAAAATTTGAAAAAGAAGGAAAATTGTTTGAGAGAAAATTAAATCCACACAGAAGTTATATCTCAAAAGATGGCAAAGGTTTAAAGTTACATGGTAGAAGTTTATTACTTGTAAGAAACGTTGGTCATTTAATGACCAACCCTTCAATTTTATTAAGTGATGGAAGTGAAATACCCGAGGGTATCATGGATGCATTTATAACAACGACAGCTGCGCTACACGATATTAAAAATAAAAATAATTCAAGAACTGGATCAGTTTATATTGTAAAGCCTAAAATGCATGGTCCAGACGAGACAGCTTTTACAGATTTAATTTTTTCTAAAGTTGAAGAAGTTCTAAATTTACCTAAGTACACTTGTAAGATTGGAATTATGGATGAAGAAAGACGAACATCAGCAAATTTAAAAGAGTGTATTAGAAGTCTTAAAAATAGAGTTTTTTTTATCAATACTGGCTTCCTAGATAGAACTGGTGATGAAATGCATACATCAATGGAAGCTGGTCCTATGATTAAAAAAGGTGACATGAAATCATCTAAATGGATTACTGCTTACGAAAATAACAATGTTGATATTGGTTTAAGTTGTGGGTTTTCTGGTAAAGCTCAAATTGGAAAAGGAATGTGGGCAATGCCAGATAAAATGAAAGATATGATGGAACAAAAAACAGGACACTTAAAAGCAGGAGCAAACTGCGCATGGGTTCCTTCTCCAACAGCAGCTGCATTACATGCTTTACATTATCATGAAATAAATATTTTCAATGAACAAAAAAAATTAATTGATAGAGAGCCAGCTAAGCTTGATGATCTCTTAACAATCCCAATAGCAGACAGACCAAATTGGTCTGTGGAAGATATAAACAAAGAAATTTCTAATTCAGCGCAAACCTTATTGGGTTATGTTGTAAGATGGGTCGATCAAGGTGTGGGTTGTTCAAAAGTTCCTGATATTAATAATATTGGCTTAATGGAAGACAGAGCCACTCTTAGAATTTCATCCCAACATATAGCAAACTGGATTCATCATGGAATTACAACAAAAATACAAGTAACTGAAATAATGAAAGAGATGGCTAAAATAGTAGATGACCAAAACAAAGATGATCCACTATATGTTAAAATGAGTGGTGATTATGAAAACTCAATAGCGTTTCAAACAGCGTGTGATTTAGTTTTTAAAGGTAAAGAACAACCTTCAGGTTATACTGAACCATTACTTCATTTAAATAGGTTAAAAAAAAAATCTAATCTGAGTTCGAAACCAAATTAGATCGATTTTTAAAAGCAGAAAATAAAGTCCCATCATCTAGACTTTCAATCTCTCCTCCTACTGGTAAACCTTGTGCTAATTTAGTAATTTTAACATCTAAATTTTTTAGACTATCTTGAATATAATATGCAGTTGTTTGACCTTCTACAGTTGCACTAGTTGCAAGAATTACCTCTTCAATTTTATCTCTATTAACTCTATCAACTAATGAGTTAATTAACAAATCCTCTTTTCTTTGACCAACTGAAGAAATTGTCCCTCCTAAAATATGAAAATAGCCCTGAAATATATTTGAATTTTCAATCGACCATTGGTCTGCTATATCCTCTACTACACAAATTTTATTATATTTTTCTTTTGTGTTCTCACAATTTAGGCATCCATTTGAATTTGACTTTAATGCACCACATGAATTGCATCTAACTACATTTTTATAAACTTGCGCCAATGTATTTGCCATAGGTTTTACAAGTTCGTCACGATTATTTATTAATTTTAAAACAATTCTTTTAGCTGATTTGGGACCTAAACCTGGAAGTTTTGAAATTAATTTAATTAATTCTTCTATCTCACTGATGTTTTGCATCTATTATAAAGGCCATTTAAAACCAGGAATTCCAAAACCTCCAGTTGCTTTTGAAATTTCCTCAGTTGTTTTTGATTTAAGTTGAGATTTAGCACTATTATGTGCTGCAACAATTAAATCTTCAATTATAGTTTTGTCCT
>CACJIB010000024.1 GCA_902593405.1 uncultured Pelagibacteraceae bacterium
ATTTACTGATTTTATGTATCTCTCCACGCATTCATTAAAGCTAAATTGACCAAATAATTTCTTTTCATAACGCTGAAATAAACTATCAAATGCTAAATATGGATTTACAGTAGTTGCTCCAACTCCTATTAAAGTTGCAAAAGAGTGTGTATCTAAAGCCTCTCCAGATTGAACATTTATTGATACATATCCTCTTAGTTTTTTTTCAATAAGGAATGAATTAATTGATCCAACTGCTAAAAGCATTGGTATTGGAAGTTTTAAGCTAGAAAGCTCCTTGTCACTTAAAATCAATTGAGTAACTCCCTGTCTTACTGCAATTTCAGCTTCTTTTTGGATTTTTTTAATTGAGTCAAATAAAGTTTCTTCCTCAGAAAAAGTACAATCTATTATAGATGAATTATTACCAAAAATATTTATAAATTTTTCAAACTGAGAATTTGATAATATTGGACTATTTAAAACATAAATATTTTGCTTTGTTAAATTATCAAAATTTAAAATATTTCCAAGATTTCCAAATCTTGTTTTCAAACTCATAACCTTGTTTTCTCTTAAAGAGTCTATTGGTGGGTTTGTGACTTGACTAAAATTCTGTCTAAAAAAATGGTATAACGGTCTATACCTATCTGACAAAACAGCCAATGGTGTATCGTCTCCCATAGATCCAGTTGCTTCTTTAGCGTCTTCTGCCATAGGATGCAGTATGAGCTCAAGATCTTCTAAACTTATTCCAAAAGTATATTGTCTTCTTCTTAAATCATCTCCTGAAAAAAAATTTTTTTCATCTGAAATAGTTAACTTATCATCTAGGTCGATAATTTGTGAATTAAAATGTTTATACTCTTTGGCTAAATAATCTTTTATCTGTTTGTTAGTAAATACTTTACCTTTTTCTATTCTAACTCCAATTATTTCCCCTGGACCCAATCTTCCCTTTGACAAAATTCTTTTTTCATTTAATTCAATCATTCCTGTTTCAGAACCTGCAAATAATAATTTGTCTTTTGTAATTGCGTATCTTAAAGGTCTTAATCCATTTCTATCATTTGCAGCTATAACCCACTCATTATCAGTTCCAGCAATAGCTGCTGGTCCATCCCATGGCTCCATAGTACTGTTTAAAAAATTAAATAATTGTTGGTGATCTTTTGGTAGAGTTTTATTTTTTTTAGACCATGCGTCTGGAACTAACATAAGCTTCGCCAAAGGCGCTGGCTGGCCAGATATATTTAATAATTCAAAAACATTATCTAATGCAGCAGAGTCTGATGCTCCCTGTTGTATAACAGGTTTTAAGTTCTCAACATCGTCAAAAAGGGGACTGTTCATCTCTTGTTCATGAACTTTCATCCAATTTTTATTCCCTCTATAAGTATTAATTTCTCCATTATGCGCTATAGCTCTAAAGGGTTGAGCTAAGTTCCAGCTAGGTGCCGTATTTGTGGAAAATCTTTGATGAAAAATAGCAAACCTTGAAACAAATCTCTCATCTTTGAGATCAAGGTAGAAATCTGAGATAGCTTCAGCTAAAAACATTCCCTTGTAAATGATAGATTTAGAACTCAATGAACAAATGTAAAAATTGTTTAAAGATTTTTTAAAAGCTTCGTTTTCTATCTTTCTCCTAGTTTCATAAATTTTTCTTTCTAAATCTTTATTAGTTAATTCTGGATTATAAGGTTTAAATAATACTTGGATAATTTCAGGCATTGTTTGGAATGCCTTTTCTCCTAAAACTTTTGGATTAACTGGAACTTGTCTCCAACCATAAATACTAAAATCATTTTTTGTTAATTCACTTTCTACAATAGTTTTGCAACTTTCTTGTGCTGCGTAATCATTCCGAGGCAGAAATATCATGCCCACACATATTTCAGAATTATCATGTGTGTGTCCTGTAACTTCTATCTTTTCAATGAAGAAATCTTTTGGTATTTCAACATGAATTCCAGCTCCATCACCAGTTTTCCCATCGGCATCTACAGCGCCTCTATGCCAAACTGCTTTTAACGCTTCAATACCATACTCTACAACTTTACGAGACTTTTTACCTTCAGTTGATGCAATTATACCAACACCACAAGCATCATGCTCCATGTCTTCTGAATAAACATTATTTTCTTTTAAAACGTGAAGGTTCTTTTTGTAATTTTCCATTAAGCCACTCTTTTTTCCACTTTAGATTTACTCTCTAGAAAAGTTTTAATTGAAGCTGCTGCATCTCTTCCATCTTTTATCGCCCAAACAACTAATGAAGCTCCTCTGACTATATCACCAGCAGCAAACACCCCTTTTATGTTTGTTTCCATAGTGTCAAAATCTGTTTTAATAGTGCCCCACTTTGTTACTTGTAAGTCACTACTATCAAATAAATTTGGTAAATCCTCAGGATCAAAGCCTAGTGCTTTTATGACCATATCTGCTTTTGTTTCGTAACTTGAGCCTTCTTGTACTTGTGGCTTTCTTCTTCCTGTCTCGTCTGGATCACCTAATTTAATTTGATCTACAATTATTTTTTCTACTTTATTTGTGCCTTTAAATTCTTTAGGACTTGATAACCAAATAAACTCAACACCTTCTTCTTCTGCATTTGCAACTTCTCTAGCAGATCCTGGCATATTTTCTTTATCTCTTCTATACAAACATTTAACAGATCTTGCTTTCTGTCTTATAGAAGTTCTTACACAATCCATTGCAGTATCACCTCCACCGATTACAACAACATCTTTACCTGCTGCGTTTAAAATTCCTTTATCAAACAACTCAACATCATCTCCTAGACCTTTTTTATTGGATGCTGTTAAAAAATCCATTGCAGGAAAAATATTATCAAGATCATTTCCAGGCAAGTTTACTTCTCTTGCTTTATAAACTCCTGTAGCAATTAAAATTGCATCATGTTTTTTTCTCAATTGGTCTAGGCTTGCATCCTTACCAACTTCAAAATTTTGAACAAATTCAATTCCTCCATCCTTTAAGAGTTTTGTTCTTCGCTCTACAACTTCTTTTTCTAATTTAAAATTTGGAATTCCATAAATTAATAATCCTCCCGCTCTATCATATCTATCGTAGACAGTAATTTTATATCCATTTTTTCTTAGTTGCTCTGCTGCAGCTAAACCAGCAGGACCTGCTCCTATAATTCCTACACTTTGATTTTTTTCATTTGTAACCTTAATTGGTTTTACCCAGCCCTCAGCCCAAGCATTATCTGTAATATATTTTTCTACTGATCCAATAGTTACTGTTCCATGACCAGACTGTTCAATTACACAATTTCCCTCGCACAATCTATCTTGGGGGCAAATTCGGCCACACACTTCAGGCATATTGTTTGTGCTTTGGGATAATTCATACGCCTCTTTTAATCTTCCCTCAGCTGTCAGTTTAAGCCAATCTGGAATGTTGTTACTTAAAGGACAATGAACTTGGCAAAAAGGTACTCCACATTGCGAACACCTACTTGACTGTTCTTTGGCTTTTTCATTGATATACTGGTCATAAATTTCGTTAAAATCTTTCTTTCTCGTATCAACTTCTCTTTTAGGTGGAGTTTGTTGACCTATTTTAACAAATTTGAGCATTTTATCTGACATAATATTATTTAAGTTTTGGCAAAATATACCTTGATTTATGTATATAAAGCATAAAATAGGTCATATATATTGACCTTAATTTTTAAATTATTGCCGCCAATAAACAAGTTTTTAATTATTGCATAGCTATTATGCTTAAATCGAATTGTTTTAAATAAATACTTTATAAGTTACGAAGAAATAATGTTTCAAAATATTATAGAAGTTTTAATTCTCTCTGCAATTCAAGGAATATCTGAATTTCTTCCTATTAGTTCCTCTGCTCATTTAATTTTGGTTTCTACTTTATATGAATTTAAATCTAGTTCTTTACTTATTGATATCAGCCTCCATCTAGGTTCTCTAATAGCAATAATTTATTTTTTTAAAGATGAGTTATTTGATATCAGAAAAAATAAAAGAATTTTAAATTTAATTGTATTAGGATCTATTCCATTAATAATTGTTGGATACATACTTTATAGTACAAATTTAATTTATCAGTTAAGAAATTTAGAAGTCATTGCTTGGACTACTTTTATATTCGCAATAATTTTATACATATCAGACAAAAATCGATTTGATAAAAAAATTTCTTCAAATTTAAATTTTAAGTCAATAATATTTATAGGTATTTTCCAAATTTTCTCTCTTGTGCCTGGAGTAAGTAGGGCAGGAATTACTATAACAGCTGCGAGAATTTTAAAATTTAATAGGGTAGACTCAAGTAAGATATCTTTTTTACTTTCGATCCCAGCATTGGCTGGAGCTAGTGTCTTAAGCTTAAATGATGTGTTGGAACAGTCAATCCAGTTTAACTACTTAGTTTTTATTGGAATTATATTTTCTTTTATTTTTTCTTTTCTAACTGTTAAGTTCTTTTTAATTTATATAAATAAATTTTCAATGAATGCGTTTGTAATTTATAGAATAATAATTGCTTTGATTTTATTTAGTTTAATTTATTAAGTATATTTCTTTTTAATTAAAGGGAGTAATTGAGATAAGAGAACTCCACATAGAATAAAAAAGCATCCAAGCAAATTATTAACATCTAGAATTTGATTTAAAATAAACCAAGCAGCTATAGTAGCAAATACACCTTCAAGTGAAAATATAATAGCTGCTGGTGCAGGTGTAATATTTCTTTGTGCATAAATTTGTAGAACAAATGCAAATCCACCAGATAATATACCTGCATATAAAATTGAATAAATTTCCATTAAAATATTACTTAAAATAAATTCTTCATAAATAATTCCAATTATAAACGAAAAAATAGCCACAATTAAAGTCTGCGCAGCTCCTAAAGTAAGTGGCAGATTGTATTTAGTTATAATGATCCCGGTAAAAATGATATGAGTACTCCAAAATAGAGCTCCAAGAATAACTAAAGTATCTCCTAATCTTACTGTTGCATCATGAAAATTTGTTAATAAATATCCTCCAATTAAACATAGAACTACAGAAGGCCATACACTCCAATGCATTGATTTTTTACCAAACAAAAAAATGATAATCGGTACCATTGGCACATAAAAAATTGTAAAAAAAGCAGCATTTGCAACATCTGTGTAAAGCAATGCAACTTGTTGTAGTGCTGAGCCTAAGAATAAAGAAATTCCAATTAGTAATGAATAAATTGTGAAAGTTTTTTTATCTAATTTAAATTCTGATTTAAAATTTTTTAATTCAAATAAAATCATAAGTGGAATTATGGCTAGAAAACCAACAAAAAACCTCACAGCATTAAATGTAAAAGGGCCAATATTATCCATGCCCGTATCTTGGGCAATAAAAGTTGTTCCCCAAATAAAAGTGCACAATAAGGCACTAAATAATGATATGGATTTACTCATTTTTAATTAGACAGCTAATTTATAGGCAAAATTTTTGCCTAAGTTTTCTTTTAAATCATTATTAAACCTAGCTGCTTCTGCACCATCAATAATTCTGTGATCATAAGATAAAGAAATTGGTAGCATAGTCCTAGTTTGAAACTTTCCATTCATAAAAATTTGTTTTTTTTCTGATCTTCCTACTCCTAATATAGCAACTTCAGGATAATTAATTATAGGAGTAAAAAATGAACCTCCTATGCCACCTAAACTCGTAATCGTCATCGAGCCGCCAAACAATTCTTTTTTGTCAATTTTTAAATTTCTACAAAGTTCGCTTACCTCTTTTAATTCTTTACTTATCAGAGAAATTTTTTTGTTATTTGCATTTCTAATTTTTGGAACCATTAATCCATTTGGCGTATCAACTGCTATCCCAATATGGTAATATTTTTTTAAAGTCATTTTTCCAGTCTCAATTTCGTCGATAGAAGAATTAAAACTAGGAAATTTCTTAAGAGATGCAACTAAAGCCTTTATTATAAATGCTAGAGGTGTAATTTTAATTTTTTCTCCAGTATACATATCTCTTAATGAACTTCTAAAACTTTCCATCTCCGTTATGTCGGCTTCATCATGATTTGTAACATGAGGAATTGTTGTCCATGAATTTGTAAGATATTTTGATGATAATTTTTTTACTCTAGGTATGTCTTTAATTTCTATTTCACCAAAATCAGAATGTTCAAATTCGTTTTTAATTTTATCTGGTTTACTATCTTTTACTACAACGTTGTTTTTTGAATTAGATGAAACAAATTTTTTAATATCATCTTCAACAACTCTGCCATCTTTCTGACTTCCTGCTACTTGATTAATATCTACACCAAGTTCTCTAGCAAATTTTCTAGCTTTTGGACTTGCAGATGAAATATCTGAAATATTATTTTTAGAAAATGTTTTTTCTTGGATTTCAGGTTTTATTACCTCAATATTTTTTGACTCTTTTTCAATTTCTGGTTTCTCTTTAACCTCTTCCTTTTTAACTTCTGTATCACTATCTAAAGTTAAAATTAAGTCCCCCTCAGAAACTTTGTCTCCTACTTTTATTTTTAAATTTTTAATTTTACCTTCTAAATTTGATGGTATTTCTACGCTAGATTTATCACTTTCAATTGTTATTAGGGCATCATTTTTTTTAATTGATTGACCTTCGGTAACTAATACCTCAATAATCTCAACATCTTTAAAATCTCCAATATTAGGTACTTTAATCTCAGTTTCTGACATTATAATTTTGTTGGCATTGGTTTGTTAGTATCAATATTATACTTCTTCATTGCATCTTTTGCATGTTTGGAAGTAATAAGCTGTTCTTTTGCCAAAATACTTAAACCGTAAGCAACCAAATGTTCTTTATCTACCTCAAAAAATTTTCTTAAATTTTTTCTTGTATCACTTCTTCCAAAACCATCTGCTCCTAATGAATAAAAACTTTTATTAGTATAAGATCTGATTTGATCTGAATTCATTCTCATATAATCAGATGCAGCCATAATTGGGCCCTCTGTTTGGCCTAGGCATTGCTCAACATAGGATTTTTTGGGTTCTTTATCAGGATTTAAAAGATTATATCTTTCTACCTCCATCCCATCTTTTCTTAATTCATTAAAACTTGTTACACTCCATATCTCGCTGTCAATTTGATAATCATTTTGCAAAATCTCTGCAGCAGACATCATTTCCCTTAAGATTGTTCCTGATCCTAAAAGTTGGATTTTAGTTTTTTTGTATTTGTTAAATTCTTTTATTTTATACATGCCCTTTAAAATACCTTCCTCACAATTTTTATCTTTCGGCATTTCTGGATGTGTGTAATTTTCATTCATTGTTGTAATATAATAAAAAACATTCTCATTTTTCTCATGCATTCTTCTTAGACCTTCTCGAAAAATTACAGCTAATTCATAATGAAATGTAGGATCATAAGTTACACAATTTGGAATAGTTGATGCAATTAAATGACTATGTCCATCCTGGTGTTGTAAGCCTTCTCCAGCTAATGTTGTTCTTCCAGCTGTTGCACCTACCAAAAATCCTCTTGCCTGACTATCCCCGGCTGCCCAAGCTAGATCTCCTATTCTTTGGAAACCAAACATTGAATAAAAAATATAAATTGGGATCATTTCGATATCATGATTAGTATATGCAGTGGCAGCAGCAATCCATGAAGACATAGCACCTGCTTCATTGATACCTTCTTCTAAAACTTGACCACTTTTATCTTCTCTATAAGAACTTAATTGAGCAGCATCCTCGGGTTCATATTTTTGCCCCTCATGTGCATAAATTCCAATTTTTTGGAAAAAACCTTCCATGCCAAACGTTCTGGCTTCATCAGGAATAATTGGAACTAATCTTGGAGATATATTTTTATCTCTTAATAAATTAGTTAGCATTCTCACAAGTGCCATTGTGGTAGACATTTCTTTTTCACCAGTAGATACTTTCATAAAATCAAAAATATCTTTGGTTGGTGCTTTTATTGGTTTTGCAAAAGTAGATCGTTCAGGTAAAAATCCACCTAATTTAATTCTTCTTTCTTTAAGATATTTTATTTCGGGTGATTTTTCATCAGGCTTAAAATATTCAATATTTCTTACCTGTTCATCTGTTAAAGGAACATCAAATCGATCTCTATAATACATCAAGTCATCAACATCTAATTTTTTAGTTTGGTGAGTAGTATTTACACTTTCACCAGATTTTCCCATTCCATAACCTTTAATAGTTTTAGCAATAATTACTGTTGGGCTTCCTTTATTTTTAGTTGCCTTATCATATGCAGCAAAAACTTTATGAGGATCATGTCCACCTCTATTGAGTCGCCATATATCTTTATCAGACATGCTTGAAACTAATTCTAATGTTTCAGGGGATTTTCCAAAAAACTTTTCTCTTACATAAGCGCCGTCTCTTGCTTTCATTGCTTGATACTCACCATCTACTGTCTCGTTCATAATTTTTATTAAGTGACCAGTTTTGTCATTAGCAAGCAACGAATCCCAATATGACCCCCAAATAACTTTAATTACATTCCACCCAGATCCTCTAAAACTTCCTTCAAGTTCTTGAATAATTTTTCCATTACCTCTAACTGGACCGTCCAATCTTTGAAGATTGCAATTAACTACAAAAATTAAATTATCTAAATTCTCTCTTGCAGCCAGCCCAATTGCTCCCATCGACTCTGGCTCATCCATTTCTCCATCACCTAAAAAGGCCCAAACTTTTCTTCCTTCATCTTTAATCAAACCTCTATTGATTAAATATTTCATGTATCTGGCTTGATATATAGCAAGCATGGGGCCTAACCCCATAGATACTGTGGGGAACTGCCAAAATTTTGGCATTAACCATGGGTGTGGATATGACGATAGACCTCCAGGCTTTACCTCCTGTCTGAAACTATCTAATTGTTTTTCATTTAATCTACCTTCTAAGAAAGCTCTTGCATACATTCCTGGAGCACTATGTCCTTGGAAATATATTAAATCTCCACCAAATTTATTATTTTTTGCTCTCCAAAAATGATTCATCCCAACATCGTATAATGTTGCAGCAGATGCAAATGTACCAATGTGTCCACCAAGTTCAGGGTGTTTTTTATTTGCTCGAACTACCATCGCTGCTGCATTCCATCTAATTAACGATCTAATTCTTCTTTCAATATTTTGATCACCACTAGACTTTACTTCGGCCTCTGGGGGTATTGTATTAATGTAAGGTGTATTTTGAGTATAAGGAATATTCGCTCCTTCTCGATAAGCTTTGTTAATTAGTTCTTTAATTAAAAAATGAGCTCTTTGATTTCCATCTTTCGAAATAACTGCAGATAAAGACTCTAACCAATCTTGGGTTTCAAGTGGATCAATATCAGTCCCATTAACTACTTGTATTGTAGATTGTTTTTTCTCAATTATTGGTTCAGATATAATTTTTTCTTTCTCTTTTTTTTCAGCCATTGCTTCTTCAGCTTGTTTAATTATATTTTCTGTATCTTTTGGAAGAGTACTTTCTGATGATGTTTTTGGTGATGACATAAGATTAAGCAATAAATCACCTTTAGAAACTTTATCACCAACTTTAACTGCTAAACTATCTACTTTTCCAGCAATTGTAGAAGGGATTTCAACACTTGATTTGTCACTTTCAATTGTAACTATTGGATCATTTTCTTTAATTTGATCACCAGGTTTTACAAGTATCTCTATAACCTCAACATTTTCAAAGTCACCAATGTCAGGAACAAGTAATTTTTCGCTCATTTTTTAAAATGTTATATATACCCAAAAAAACATTATTGGATTTTATTTTAACACATTAATAAGGTTTTTTCGTTAATCTTGTGTTTTTATTGTACAAAAAATAAAAAAATAAATGAATTTTACGCTTTTTAGCTTCTCTCAATACACATAGCTATCCCCATACCACCACCAATACAGAGTGCCGCACAACCTTTTTTTTTATCTTGCTTGATCATTTCATGGATAAGTGTAACCAAAATTCTTGCCCCAGAAGCTCCAATCGGATGACCTAAAGCAATTGCTCCTCCATTAAAATTAACTTTTTGTTCAGGGATTTTTAATTCTTTAATTACCGCAATACTTTGTGCTGCAAAAGCCTCATTAATTTCAAATAAATCCACTTCATCTATTTTCCAATTTGCTTTAGATAATGCTTCTTGAATTGAAGGTATGGGTCCTAGTCCCATTAATGAAGGCTCAACCCCACAAGTTGCCCAAGATACAATTTTAACCAATGACTCTAATGATTTTTTTTCTGCTTGCTCTCTAGACATTAAAACTAAGGCCGCAGCACCATCATTTATACCTGAGGAATTTCCAGGTGTTACAGTCCCATTTTCTTTAAATACTGTTTTTAATTTTCTTAGATCGTCTATACTTAAATTTTCTCTAGGATGTTCATCTTTTTCAAAAATTAATTTTTTATCACCATCTTCAATTTGTAATTTTATCAGCTCATCTTTAAATCTATTTTGACTATAAGCTTTTTCTGTTTTTTTCTGAGAATTTAAAGAAAAATTATCTTGTTCATCTCTAGAAATTTTATATTTTTCAGCAACATTTTCAGCTGTAACACCCATATGATAATCATTAAATGAATCGAGTAGACCATCTTTTATCATTGTATCTACTAATTTGTTTTCAGAAAATTTTTTATCTTCTCTATAATAAATTGCATGAGTTGCTCGAGACATATTTTCTTGACCACCTGCAATGACTATTTTATTTTCTCCTAAACTTATTGATTGATATCCTGAAACAACAGATCTTAATCCAGATCCACAAACCTGATTAACAATATGAGCTGGCTTAGAAACCGGTACTCCTGCACCGATTGAAGCTTGTCTAGCAGGATTTTGACCAAGTCCAGAAGTTAAAACGTGCCCCATAATTACTTCATCAATCTCCTCTAAATCTAATTTTGATTTATAAATTACCTCTTTAATTGCTATTGATCCTAATTTTGATGCGCTAAGATTTTTTAACGACCCTTTGTATCTTCCAATTGGAGTTCTTAGTGCTGAAGTAATAACAACATCGCTAGAATTTTTGCTCATAAAGTAATTAACATAATATTTTATAAGTTAAATTACATCAAAAACTTTGATATATGAGATATATTATTTAAAGGGACCGCTGGCCAAATTGGATAAGGCGCTCGGCTACGAACCGGGAGATTCCAGATTCGAGTTCTGGGCGGTCCACCAAAAAGGAAATAAAAATGTTTAATTGGCTTTTGAATGCATCTTTACAAAAATCAGTAATTTATTTTTTTATAATTATTTTAATTATTTTATTAATTTTAACTTTTGTATTATAAAAAATTATGAGCAATGAATTTGAGCAAATAAGTATTAAACCTGGATTTATGAAACACAATGGAGGTGTTTTATTTAGGGCTATTTCAGAAAATGAATATGAATTTAAATCTATAATTAATGAAAATCATTTAAATGCTGCTGGAATAACTCATGGGGGTTATTTATCTGCTTTAATAGATGCAGGAGCAGGAACAGCCGCACATAGAGCTGCAGGAAATGCTCCATGCGTAACTATCTCCTTAGATATAAAATTTATAGGCGCTTCAAAAGTTGGAGATGAAATTATTGGACATACAAAAATTTTAAAAAAAACGAATACTCTTGTGTTTTTATTTTGTGAGCTAAAGTGTAATGATAAAATAATTACCTCTGCGTCTGGAGTATGGAAAATTATTAAAATAAAGCCTTCTAATTTAGGTCCAGGTGGGTAATTTTACTCTTTTCTTTTTAAGTTAAAGTAGCCAAATACTACTAACAATAATATTGCTATAGGATAAACGATATTTTTGGATGGTCTATCTGAATTTTCAATTTTAAATTCACTTATATAGTCTCCCATTTCAAAACCACTTTTTTTAGCTTCTCCATTCCATTTCAAATTATCAACAACAACTTTATCATCTTGTTTCATTAATGTAATTCCATAGTCCTCTAAAGTAAATTTATCTTCAAAAGTATTTTTTGATATCACAAATAACTTATATCTTTCTCCGTATAAACTAGGCCTTGTTATTTTAATTTGAATTTCTTTTGTTGAGTCTAATTTCATTGAATTAATTTTAGTAATTTCCTCATAATTATATTTTGGATAAAATTTATTTAAAACAAAGTCGGGTGATAACAAGGAAATAGAAATTACTAAAAAAATAATTATTTCATACCATTTAAGTTTATTAATAAACCATCCTTGAGTGGCTGAGGTAAATACTAAAATCCCAATTAAAGAAGTTATAATTACAATCAATCCATGCCAAATATTTTCAATACCAATAAGTAAAAGTTCATGATTAAATAAAAATACAATCGGCAAAATTCCTGTTCTTAAACTATACCAAAAAGCTTGCACCCCTGTTCTTAAGGGATCTCCACCAGATATTCCTGCAGCTGCATAAGAGGCAAGTCCCACTGGTGGCGTTACATCAGCCATTAAGCCAAAATAAAAGACAAATAAATGAACCGCAATTAACGGAAAAATAAAACCTGAGGCATTCCCAACATCCACCAAGACAGTCGCCATTAAAGAAGCAACAACAACATAATTTGCCGTTGTTGGCAAACCCATTCCTAAAAGTAAGCACAAAATAATTGTTAAAAATAATAATATAGTAACGTTATCTTTAGCTATAGATTCTATAACTATTATTAAATTAGTACTTAGGCCTGTCGAGCCAACTGCACCAACAATAATTCCTG
>CACJIB010000025.1 GCA_902593405.1 uncultured Pelagibacteraceae bacterium
ACTATTCTAATTGTAGATTTTCAGACTCACAGGATTTGCAGGGAAGTTATCTTCCAAATTCAAACCTTTCTTTTGCAAGTTTTATTCAAGTGAACTTTGATAAAAGTATCATGATGACTTCAAATCTATCGTTTGGAACTTTTCCAGAGTCTACTTTTGTAAGAGCTAATCTTTACGAGTCTGTTTCAATTGGTGCAAATTTTGAAAAAACTAATTTTACTGGTGCTAACTTAACTAGAGTTGATTTTATGGGAGCAACTTTAATCGAAGCAAATTTTCAAAACTCTAATTTAATGGAAGCAAACTTTACCTCTTCCAACATCACCAATGCTAATTTTGATGGAGCTAATTTAACTGGAGCAACGTGGACCAATGGTCAAACTTGTGGTCCAGAATCTATTGGTACTTGTAAACAATAATAAATGAATACTTCAGTTAATACTGATGATGTTATCTTTAATTTTTTTAAACAAATTTGTGATGAAAGAGATGATCAAAAATGTGTTGAGCTTGGAAACGAATGGATAAAGGCAATGGAAACCAATTTATCCGAAATGGAGAAAAATCTAAACGGGGCTGATTATATTAAACATAAAGATGACATTCAAAGTAACAGAAACCATCTTAATAGCTTAAAGAACAAATCATCATCTGAATGGAGAGAGTACGCAACTCAATGCATGATTGAAATAATGAATCATAAGAATCAAAAATAATTTAAGAAATAAATTTTAAATCACTAGCTATATCGATTAATATAATATAAAGATTACTTAAAGGGGTGTCTTAACAGACTGAGATCATACCCTAAGAACCTGTCCGGTAATTCAGAAAGGGATAAAATGGATAAAACATATTTTTTAACTCAATCAACATCATTAATATTAGTAATCGCAATTAGTTTAATATTTGCTTTTTTAGGAATTCTTCATTCTAAAAAATTTCCAGGAATTAATAATTATTTAACTGCAAATAGAAACATTGGTTTATTTTCGCTCACTACAAGTCTTGTAGCATCAGCTTTAGGAGCTTGGATTTTATTTGGACCAGTTGCGGCCGCAACGTGGGGTGGAGTAGGTGCTGTTATTGGTTATGCATTAGGCACAGCTTTTCCAATGATTTTCTTAATTTATTTTGGAAAAAAAATTAGAAATGAGTTTCCAAAAGGATCTTCTTTAGTTGAGTTTATTAGAAAGAAATTTGGCAAAAGTCTATTTAAGTTAATTTTGTTAATGACAATCTTTTATATGTTCATTTTTCTTTGTGCAGAAGTAACGGCAGTTGCCGTATTAATTAATTATATATCTGGAACAGAATTGTGGATTACAGCATTAATAGTCTTGGTAGCTACCTTAAGTTACACTCTTTATGGGGGATTAAAAGTATCAATATTTACTGACAATATTCAAATGATTGTAATTGGTGTTTTGTTATTTATTTTGATTTCAATTATTAGCTCATCTTCAGGAGATAATTTTTCATTTTCTTTAATTAATGAGAAAAACCCTCAACTAATAAGTTCAAATTATATTCCAGGATATACTGCTGGGTTAACTTTTTTTATAGCAGTTGCGGCAACTAATTTATTTCATCAAGGAAATTGGCAAAGAGTATATGCAGCAAAAGATTATCAAACACTAAAAAGTAGTTTGATAATTTCTTTCTTTATTATTATTCCAATAGTTTTTTTAATGGGTTTTATTGGAATGGTTTCATTTTCAATTGATCCATCTGTTAGACCAGATTTAGGATTTTTTAGTTTGTTATTAAAAGATCAAACTGAGATTTTATCCTTATTGATCGTTGTCCTTGGTCTTGCATTAACAATTTCTACCGTTGATACTTTGGTTAATGCTATTTCAAGTTTGTTTGTAGTTGATGGCAAAGCAACTTTTAACTTAGATAAAAAAACTGATTACTTAAAAATATCTAAATATTTTATTTTAATCCTGTCTGTAATTGCTTTTGGAGTTGCTTCAAAAGGATTTGATATTTTATATTTATTCCTACTTGCAGATTTATTTTGTTGTGCGTTTGTAGTGACTGTTTTTTATAGTTTCTATAATAAAGTGGATGAAAAAACTGCTTATGTTTCAATTATAATTGGTCTAGTTGCGGGATTTTTAATGTTTCCATTTCCAGATTTTTCTAAAAGCTTATTAGTAGGAGTATTTTTATCTAAAGACTTATTCTCACCCTTTATAGCTCAATCATTATTATTTTTATCTTTTTTAATTGCAACTTTCTTGCCTGCAATAATTTTAAAAATTAAATTTAGATAGAGGATTTTAAAGCATCATAAATAAGTTCTTTGGTAGTCTCACCAATACTTCTGTAAACTTCTTTATTATCTTTGAAAATTAAAAGTGTTGTTTGAAATTGAACGTTAAAAAATTGAGCAATTTCTTTATTTGTTACATCAAAAGCAAAGTATTCGATATTATCAAAATCATTTTTTGCTTTTTCAAGAACTTTCATTTGGCTTGCACAAGAAGTGCAATATTTAATCCAAGAACTAACCACCACAACTTTTCCTTCCGATAAAGCTTTATCGAATGATTCTTTGCTGTAAGTGGTTTCCTTCCCAATTGCATTTGTGTTAAACGCCAAAACAAAACAGATAAATACTAAAAGTTTCTTCATTGTTAAGAAATTAAGGTAAATTTAAATTTATTGTAATACTATAAATTGTCTCTATATATGCCTAACCATATGTCAAACGATCAAATAAGCATAAACAACCTGTCAAAAGTGTACGACAATGGTTTTGAGGCATTAAAAAAAATAAACTTAAATATAAAAAAGGGTGAAATTTTTGCAATGCTTGGGCCAAATGGCGCAGGAAAGACAACACTCATAAGTATTATTTGTGGAATAGTAAGACCTTCTTCCGGGAAAGTTACTGTAGATGAATTTGATATTATTGATGATTATAGAGAAACAAGATCTAGAATTGGATTAGTCCCTCAAGAACTAACTTTAGAGCAATTTGAAACTGTATTTAATAATGTTTCATATTCTAGAGGATTGTACGGAAAAAAACCTGATCCAAAACATATTGAGAAAGTTTTAAAAGATCTAAGTCTATGGGATAAAAAAGATTTAAGACTTAGACAATTGTCTGGTGGAATGAAAAGAAGAGTTTTGATTGCAAAAGCATTATCTCATGAACCAACAATTTTATTTTTAGATGAACCAACGGCTGGTGTTGATGTTGAGTTAAGGCAGGATATGTGGAAAGTTGTTGAGAGTTTAAGAAAAACTGGTGTTACAATAATTTTAACAACACATTACATAGAAGAAGCAGAAGCTATTGCGGATAGAGTAGGAGTAATTAATCAAGGAGAAATTATAGTGGTTGATGAAACAAAAGAATTGTTAAAAAAAATGGGACATAAGAAACTTACTGTAGACCTTCAAAATGAAATTACTGAAATACCAGATAGTTTAAATAAATATAATCTTGAAATTGGTGAAGATAAAAAATCAGTAAATTATACTTATAATGTAAGAGCTAAAAGTACAGGTATTACTAATTTGCTTCAAGATTTAAAAGATGCAAATTTTAAATTACAGGATTTAAAAACAGAACAAACAACATTGGAAAAAATATTTGTTTCTTTAGTAAAGGAGAATAATGAAGTTTAATTTTCAAGCATTTAGTGCAATTTATCTTCATGAGATGGATCGGTTTAAAAGAACTTTAATGCAATCTCTTTTTTCTCCAGTTTTATCCACCTCCTTGTACTTCATAGTATTTGGTTCGGTAATTGGAGGATATGTTGAAAATATTGATGGAATTAGTTATGGATCTTACATTGTTCCAGGTTTATTAATGCTCACATTGCTTACGCAATCTATCAGCAATACCTCTTTTGGAATATTTTTTCCTAAGTTCAATGGTACAATTTATGAAATTTTAGCAGCACCAATTTCTACTTTTGAAATTGTTCTAGCTTTTGTTGGAGCAGGTGCAACTAAAACTCTTATTGTAGGTGTTGTAATATTTATCACCTCAACATTTTTTGTAGAGGTCAACGTCATGTATCCATTATTAATGATTTTTTTATTAGTATTGGTTGCATTTACATTTGCATTATTTGGTTTCTTAATAGGTTTAATGAGTTCTAATTTCGAACAGATGTCTATCATTCCGACCTTAGTTATTACGCCAATGGTATTTTTAGGGGGTAGCTTGTACTCATTAGATATGTTGCCAGAATTTTGGCAGACGGTTACTTATTTTAATCCAGTAGTTTATTTAATTAATGGCCTTAGATTTGCTTTTTATGGAGTATCAGACTTTAATATTTGGGTAAGTATAATTTCTATGGTTATATTTTTGGTTGCTTGTGTAACAGTTGTGACAGTGTTACTTAAAAAAGGTTATAATATTAAATCCTAGCTACTAGCTATTTTCTTCTTAGGATCATAAAAAGGTTTTTCTACAATAGTGGCAGAATATTTTCCTTCATGAGCTTGAACATGTAATTGATTTCCTAATTCTGAATAATTTATTTCTATCATTGCAAGTGCAATATTTTTTTTTAATCTTGGAGAATATACAGCTGAAGTTACTTTGCCAATTGTTTTACCATCTTTTTCAATTGGCCAAAAAGTAGTATTAGGACCTGAAAGAGGATTGCAATCAATTATAAGTCCAACCTGTTTTCTCTTTATCCCATCTTGCTTAATTTTTTTTAGAGCATCTTTACCTATAAAATCTATATCAGTTTCTAAATTAACTAATCGATCTAATCCTAATTCGAATGGATTAGTATGAATGTCAGCATCTGCATGATATGAAAGCATACCACCTTCAATTCTTCTTATAGACGATGTATGACCTGGTTGAATTCCATATTCTTTACCAGCAGCCATAATTTTTTCATATAATTCATTTCCTTTTGAACCATCTCTTAAATATATTTCGTAACCAAGTTCACTTGACCAACCTGTTCTTGAAACAATTAATGGAATTCCATCAAGTTGATATTCTCTTAGCCAATAATATTTAAGATCTCTGATATCTTTACCAAATAGTTTGACCATTATTTCTTGTGAGGTAGGACCTTGTAACTGTAGAGGGGATACATCTGGTTCAGATATTTTAACATCTAAACCTGAATTAACCGAAACACCTTGTGCCCATAACAAAACATCACTATCTGCTAAGGATAACCAAAATTGATTTTCTGCTAATCTTAGTAAAACTGGATCGTTTAATATGCCTCCATCGTTATTTACGATTAATACATATTTACACTGTCCTATTGATAATTGTGAAAGATCTCTAGGAGTTAATAATTGAATAAATTTGTAGGCATCAGGACCAGTTATTTCAACCTGTCTCTCAACCGCTACATCACATAAAATTGATTTTTCAATAAGGTTCCAAAAGTTTTGCTCAGGACTTCCAAAGTCTCTTGGAATATACATATGATTATATACAGAAAAACCTGTAGCTCCCCATTTAACAGTAGAGTCGAAGTATGGAGACTTTCTTATTTGTGTTCCAAAACCAAAGTTTTTATTAGACATTTGTGACCCTTAACAGTCTGAGTATGAATTACAAATAAAAAAATAGCCCTGTTAAGGGCTACTAAAAAAATGGAGAGGGAAGTTATTTTTTAAAACTGCTCTGATTCAGTCGATCCAGCCATTGCTGTAGTTGAGCTTTGACCGCTACTAATAGTATTTGATACTGCATCAAAATAAGATGTTCCAACTTCTCTTTGATGTTTAACGCTAGTATAACCATCTTTTTCTCGAGCAAATTCTTGTTGTTGAATTCTAGAGTATGCAGCCATACCTTCTTTTCTGTATTTTTCAGCAAGTTCAAAGATTGCAATATTTTGAGTATGAAAACCAGCAAGAGTAATAAATTGAAATTTATAACCCATTTTTGCAATTTCTTGTTGGAATGAAGCAATTTCATCATCACTTAAATGTTTTTTCCAATTAAAAGAAGGTGAACAATTATAAGCTAAAAGTTTTCCAGGAAATTTTTCATGTATTGCATCAGCAAACATTTTAGCTTCTGCTAAATTAGGGGTTGCTGTTTCACACCAAATTAAATCAGCATAAGGTGCATAAGCTAAACCTCTAGAGATAGCCTGTTCAATTCCATCTTTTACATAATGAAAACCTTCAGGAGATCTTTCACCTGTTAAAAATGGTTTATCATTTTCATCAAAATCATTCGTAATTAGTTTTGCAGCATTCGCATCGGTTCTAGCTAAAATAATTAATGGAACCTCCGCAATATCAGCAGCTAATCTTGCAGCTTTTAGATTTTTTACCATTGTTCCTGTTGGCACCAAAACTTTACCACCCATATGACCACATTTTTTTTCACTAGCTAGCTGGTCTTCAAAGTGTACACCTGCAGCACCTGCTTTTATAAATTTTTTAGTTAATTCAAACACATTTAATGGACCACCAAATCCAGCTTCACCATCAGCAATGATAGGCAGCATATAATCTACTTTTTCATCAATTTTCATATCACCGTCTTGCATTTCCATATGTTGAATTTGATCAGCTCTGATTAAAGAATTATTCATAGACTCAACTAATTTAGGCGCACTGTCATAAGGATATAAAGATTGATCTGGATACATTTCACCAGCTGTATTAGCGTCAGCAGCAACTTGCCATCCGCTTAAATAAATTGCTTTTAAACCAGCTTTTGCATGTTGAACTGCTTGATTACCCGATAGAGACCCAAGTGTATTTACGTATGGTTCAGAATTTAATAATTTCCAAAGTTTTTGTGATTGGTTTTTACATAAAGAATATTCAATTTTAATTGAGCCTCTTAATCTTTCAATTTCTTCCTCTGTATAGTCTCTTTTTATTCCAGCAAATCTTTTTAAGTCGTATGAGATTTTTTCTGCACTCATTTTTTAGTTTCCTTTATGTTTTAATTTAGAAAATTGAATAAGAAGAATGAACTAGTTGCTATCGTCCAAGGCTTTCATTAGCTCACTCATTCCACTTGAACCCCAATCACAATGATCATCTCTCATATAGATTCCTCTACTATTATGCTGATCTAAGTCCTCTTTTTTGATGATTTGAGCTTCATTTTCTGTGTTTTTTAAATTTTTATCCATGTAAATTTTATATTTTACAGAATTTACAAAATCTATAAAAAACGTTAAAAAGCTTTGTAAATAAGGAAAAATTATTGTAAAAATAAATTTACAAAATTTACAAATAGTAAATATGAGTCAAATAGATTTAAAAATAGGGCCTAAAATCAAGTCTTTTAGAAGACAACTTGGTCTTCAAGCAAATAAATTAGCAGAAGATTTAAACATTTCACCAAGTTATTTGAATCTTATTGAAAGTGGAAAAAGAAAAATTGATGGTGATCTACTATTAAACTTATGTGAAAGATTAAATATTCAGTTATCAGATCTTACTTCAAAAACAGATATTAATCTTCAAAATACTATTTCCGAAATTTTAGATGATAGTTTATTTGAAGATTTGGATATTTTAGGACCTGAAGTAAAAGATTTAGTTAGCACCAATCCAAAAATTGGAAAAGCAATTGTAAGACTTGGAGATATTTTAAAAAAAAAAGATCACGAACTAATAAATAAGATAGAAAAAATATCTGGTAAAATTGTTGATAATAGAAAAAATTCTTTTCCAGGAGAAGTTATTTCAGACTTTTTACAAGAAAATAAAAATTACTTTCCTAAGTTAGAAGAATTTGCAAATAAAGTATTTGATAAAATTCAAAAAAATAATCGAACGAGATACATAGCTTTATGTGAATATTTATATTCAGAATATTCAATTACTGTAAAAGATGTTATTCCTGATGAAAGTAAACCATTTTCAAAAATTTATAATAAAAATAAAAAAGAGTTATTACTTAGTGATTACAGTTCACTAGAAACAAAAAAATTACACGCAGCCGCACAAATTGCACAAGAAGGCGCTAATAAAGAAATTGATGACTATCTTTCTAAATTTAGTTTTCCATCTAAGGAGTCAAAAAAGTTAACTAAAGTTGCTTTGCTAAATTATTGTGGAGCAGCGATTTTAATGCCTTATAAATTATTTCATTCTGAATGTAAAAAACTTAAATATGATTTAGAGCTACTTCAAAATACTTTTGCAACATCTTTTGAACAAGTCGCTCATAGAGTAACTTGTCTGCAAGACCCTAAACTTCCTGGAATTCCTTTTCATTTTTTAAGAGTTGATATGGCAGGGAATATTTCTAAAAGATTTTCTTTATCAGGTATAGATATCCCAAGATATGGTGGTGCTTGTCCACGATGGAATGTTTATTCTGCTTTTACTAGACCAGGGGTGATTCAAGCAGCTGTAAGTAAAATGAATAATGGTGAAAAATACGTTTGTATTGCAAGAACTGTAGAAAAAGGTATTGGAAGATTTGGTCAAGCCAAAAGCGTTTTATCTATAGGACTTGGTTGTGACGCTAAGTACGCAAAAGATTTTGTATATACTGAAAACATGAATATAAATGATAAATCTACTGAAATACCAATTGGAGTTTCTTGTAGAACCTGTGACAGATTAGATTGTTCACAAAGAGCATTCCCACCATTACATAAAAAATTTGATGTCGATTTGAATACAAGAGGTGTTTCAGTTTATGTCAGTGATGACAAAGCTTAATTATGATTAAATATATACTGCCAGCTATAATAATTTTTTTAATAGTATTATTCTGGGAAAAAATTACTGAGTTCGTAGAAAAAAAATTCAATATTAAGCTTAATTATATTGTCGTTAGTTCTATTATTGCTGCAATAGCAGTTATCCTTTTACTCCTAAATTACTAGGATTTATGAACAATCTGGAAGTTTCAAATTTTAAAATTGAGGAAACTGAGGGAGTTTTTACTTTTAAAAATGAAAATACAACAATAGGCTTTGTTAGATTTAATGAGAAAGGTGAGGTAGAGTATATTTTTGTTAATCCAATTTTTAGAAATCAAGGGTTAGCAACTAAACTATTACAATTAGTAAAACAAAAAACTGGAAAAGAAATAGTACTTCAAGAACCAATAAGCCCTTTAGGATCAAAATTATTAAACTCATTAAATAAATGGAAATAAACTTATTATTTTTTTTCACAGTTGTTCCAGCCATAATTTTATACGGAATTGCAAAATCAGGCCTAGGTGGATCCATGACTTTAATTTCTGTTCCGTTAATGACAATAGTGATGCCGCTAAATCAAGCTTTAGGAATTATTTTACCGATTTTAATTTTTTCGGATTTCATCGCTGTTTATAAATATAGAAAAGAATTTGATTTAGGAACTTTGAAATTAATGGTCCCATTTGCAGCTATCGGTATAATCATTGGATCTTTAACTTTTTCATATTTTTCAGAAGATTTGTTAAAATTTATAATTGGAGTAATGGGTTTCTTATTTGCAGGTCATTATTTCTTTTTTAAAAAAAACAAAGAAAAAAAATCAGAGAAAAATTTTTTAAAAGGTGGAACATGTTCAGTGGTTGCAGGTTTTACAAGTTTTTGTGTCCATGCTGGAGGAACCCCAACCAGTCTTTACTTACTTCCACTTAGAATGAAAAAAGAAATCTATGTTGGAACAAGAATATTTTTTTTCACTTTTGTGAATTTAATTAAACTTCCTTTGTATATTAATTTGTCTATGACAAATTTAGAATCTTTTAAACAGTCAGCAATATTATTTCCAGTTGCGTTATTAGGAATATTGATTGGATATAAATTACTTAAAATTATTGAAGAAAAATTATTTTATAATTTTATATATGCTCTAATTTTCGTAACTAGTTCAAAGCTTTTATATGATTATCTAATATGATTTTTTTACACATACTAAATTTTAAATAAATGTTTAAGTTTATTTAAATTATGAAAAAAAAATTTAATCCAAGAATTAAAGCTAGATTAAGAAAAAATCGACAAGTCTTAAGTAAAAATATCGACAACTTTTTTGGTTGGGTTAAAGGTGCAAAACTTGTTGAGCTAAAAGAATGTAATACAGATGAAGATCCTGTAAGACCGGAGCTAGATAATAAGTTTAGAACGGGATATGGAAGAAAAATTTTTGGAGTTGAATACAAAGGAGAAATTCATGCGGTTATGTGTTTTGCTTACACAAATGAAATTCCAAAAAGTGTTGAAGAGTTAGAAAAACTTAGCACTGACGCATTTCTACAAACAGCAATGAGAGATCAGGCTGGTGGTCAAATAGCAATTGCTTACACCGTATGGTCTAAAAAAAAGGGTGGAGGAAAATTAATAGTAAAAGAAGTATTCAAAAAAATAAAAAAATCTAATCATTTAAATAGATTGGTAACTCTTTCTCCTCTAACAGAAATGGCAACTAATTTTCATGAGAGAAATGGAGCTAAATTAATTCAAATTAATGAAACTACACAAAATTTTGAATATAAAGTTCTGTAACAATGAAAATTATTAAACTTTATTTTATAGTATTTTGTACTTTATTTATTTTACCTTATTCTGCAGTTATGGCTTACGAAGAAGCAAATTATGAAGTTGTCTCTAAAAATGAGATTTACGAGATTAGAAAATATTCTGATCGTTTAGCGGTTGAAACTATGACATCTGGAATAGATAGTAATTTTAGAAAATTGTTTAATTACATCTCAGGCAGAAACGATACTCAAGAAAAAATTAAAATGACAACTCCAGTTACCCAAGTTGAGAAAAATGGAAATATGAGTATGCAATTTTATTTACCATCTAAATTTAACTCAGAAAATGTACCAAATCCAAGCAGGGAAGACGTTAAAATAGTTAATATCGAAGGAGGACACTACGCAGTGTTGAGATATTCTGGACGAGCATCAGATGGAAACTTTCTTAAGCATAAAGAAATTTTAGAAAAAGAGTTACAAAAAAATAATATATCAATTATAAGCCCACCAATTAGAGCAACCTATGATAGCCCATTTACCCTTCCAATGAATAGAAGAAACGAGGCTATGTTTAAAGTTGAATTAAATTGATGAAATCAAAATTTGAAGCAATGGTGTTATCTTGCATGGATCCAAGATTTCAACATTTAGTTCATAATCACTTAAAGAAAAAAAAATTAACAGGAAAATATAGTGCATTCACA
>CACJIB010000026.1 GCA_902593405.1 uncultured Pelagibacteraceae bacterium
ATAGGATTACCGACACTTCAGGGATACGGTTTAACAGAAACATCACCAGTAGTAAGTTGCAATCCAATACATAAAATTAAAGTGGAAACTGTAGGACCTCCATTTAAAGGAAATGAAGTTAAAATTGCTGAAGATGGAGAAATTTTAGTTAAAGGCGAAAATGTAATGCTAGGATATTGGAACAAAAAAGAAGAGACTGACAAAGTAATTATAAATGGATGGCTTCATACAGGTGATATTGGAGAGATAGATCCAAATGATGGTTATTTAAAAATTACCGATAGAAAAAAAGATATAATAGTAAGTGCTGGCGGAGATAACATTTCACCTGCTAAAATCGAAAATATGATTACAAATGAGCCAGAGATAGATCAATGTATGGTTTATGGTGATAAAAAAAATTACTTAGTTGCTTTAGTTGTACCAAATAAAGATTTTTTAAATGAAAAAGAAAAAATAAATAAAGTAATTGAAAAAATAAATAAAAAATTAACTTTATTAGAAAAGATAAAAAAAATTCAATTAATAGATGAAAATTTTTCTATTGAAAATGGTTTAATGACACCAACTATGAAAGTAAAAAGAAAAAAAGTTACAGAAAAATATAAAAATCAGCTAGAAAATCTTTATTAAAATATTTAATTTAAGTTGTTTATTAACCGCATAAACATTAACTAAATTAATAAAAAAAAGTTTTATAAAAATAAAAAGTTAAAAAAAATTTTTATAAAATTTAACTTTTAATTAAAGAATTGACATAACTTATAGAAAAAAATAAAAATATGTTAACAGCGAATCAATTTGATTCGTTTAACTAAAAAAGGGAGCTAAAGATGCCTAAGAAAAGAAAAAAAGCGGCAAAGAAAACTAAGAAAAAAGCTAAGAAAAAAGCTAAGAAAAAAGCAAAAAAAAGAAGAAGAAAATAGTAACTTAGTATTCTTTACAAAAAACGCTTCTCATTACAGTAGTGTGTGAGAGGCGTTTTTTTTTACTCGTCAATTGGTTCGTCGTTATCAGAAATTGGCTCGTCTACAGGTATTTCACTAGTTGGCGTTTTTGCAGGTGCCGCTGGTTGAGGCTGCCCACCTAAGTTTCTTTTTAGTGCTTTATCCAATTTTTTTTGAGTATCTTCTAATGATACATTCAAAACAATCTGAAATTCAGACAAAATTCTTTCATAAGCTTTTTCAAATAATTGTCTTTCACTATAAGACTGATCAACCATAAGGTCATCACCCTTGTTTAAATCTCTGACAACCTCAGCTAATTCATATATTTTTCCAGAAGATATTTTTGCTTCATATTCTTGCGCTCTTCGACTCCACATTGATCTTTTAATTTTTGGTTTACTTTTTAAAATTGAAATACACTTGTTAACTTGATTTATAGTTGCTAACGGCCTCAAGTGAGACTGCTTGTTTACAGGGACCATTCCGTTAGCTTTGTCTTTTTCAAATTTAATAACATACGTTTCAACATCAATTCCACCAATATTGATCTTTTTAAATTCAGTAATTTGCCCTACCCCATGCTTTGGATAAACAACATGATCTTTAATTTTGTATTCTCTTTTTTCGGTTTCTTGCTTTTTAACTTTTTTTATTTCAGGTTTAACTTCATTTGTTTTTGAAATCCTTAAATTATCTACTTTAGGTTCAGCTGTCGTTTCTGTAATTTTAACAGCTTTTTTGGTTTTAGTTAATTTAGGTGTTACTTTTTTAACAACTTTTTTGATTTTTTTTGAAATTATTTTTTTTGTTTTTTTTGCTTTTTTAGTTTTTACAACTTTCTTTTTAGAAACTTTTTTTTTCACTTTTTTTGTCTGTTTTGCCTTTAAAGATTTTCTTTAAAATATTTTTCGTACTTATTTTGCTCATTTTTAAATTTTTCGTGATCCGCTGGTGGATCTTTTTTTTCACTTATGTTAGGCCAGATTTCAGAATATTTTTTATTGATCTCTAACCATTTTTCACTTCCAGGTTCGGTGTCTGCTTTTATGGCATCGACAGGACATTCTGGCTCGCAAACGCCACAATCTATACACTCATCGGGTTTAATTACAAGCATATTTTTACCTTCGTAAAAGCAATCAACTGGGCAGACATCAACACAGTCTGTTAGTTTGCACTTAATACAATTGTCGTTAACGATATATGTCATTTTAAATTTTGTTTAATTTTTTCTTTAATATCGCCCATTGTTTTATTGTCAATGTAAAGTAAACCCGCAAGTCGTCTCATTAAATTAGTTTCATATATATCAGCGTCTTTGTTTGAATAGATTATAGACCATAAAGCCTCTACGATTTTAATTTTGTCCTGTTCAGGTAAATTTTTTACTTCTCTAGTAAAATCTAAAATTTGATTTGAGCTTTCTTCAATTTTTTTTGCTTCTTCAATTGTTTTAGAAACATTTTCATTTTCTATACCTAGCTCATTAAGTGTTCTTTTAATAATTTCTTCCTCTTTATATGTATAGTTCTCATCTATTTTTGCAGCATGAATTAATAAAGCACAAACTTTTGTGAGAAAATTATTTTTTTTTGTTTCTTCTTTTTTAAAAAACATTTTAATTTAAATTTAAATTCTTTAATATTTTAAAAGGATTTTCGTTTGAGATCTTCTTTGTTGTAATTTTTTTAAATTTCTTATTAGGGCTATATTTAAAAAATGTTTCATTTTCTTTTTCAAATATTTTATAATTCATTTTTTGAAGTAATTTTTTAAAATTATCTTTACTACATCCTAAAAGATTTAACATTTCTGGAACTAATTTTATTTCAGAATTTTCTTTTGAACTAGAATTTATTATTAATACAAATAATCTTTCCAAAATATCAATTCTTACAAAAAAATTATCAAATCTTTCAAATCCACACAAAAGCATAAAGTTTTTATTTTTTATTTCTTTATCGTCTAAAAAATTCAAACCAAAGGTAGGTGGTTTTAAATTATGAAATTTTTGATAAAAATTTTTCCACAATAATGTTCTCAAAGATACTGCTTCTGGTTTAATTAATTGATAAAGGAAAACATGATATCTTCCAAACTTTACTCCTAAGTCTCTAAGAATTTTTCTTTCATTTTGTTCTAAGTTTTTTAGGTATTCGGAAACTTGATCTCTCTTTAATACTCCATTATTCTCATAGAGTTGGTATGCCAGTGCTTTAATTGATGAATTATTTTCTTTTATATTTTTTAAATCAATTAAACTTTTAAGAACGTTATTTATTTTTGAATGTATCCATTTATTAACATAGTCATTTAATTTCTGTTTAGTGTTTTGTTCAATGATATCATCAATGATTAAATCAAAATTAGGATTTAAATAATCATTACCCGTTGTTAATTTAGCAATTGGGAAATCATTCCAGTAAATTTTAAAATCTTCATTCAAAATAATTAATCCTGTATCAATTATTGATTGAACACGTTTTTCTAATTCCGGACCAATAGTTTGTCTTGCAGCTTTTTTTAAAGATTTAATATCAGTTTCCAAAGCACCTTTTTTTAAATCTAGTTCTAATTTTAGCCCTTTTATCTTTCCGATGAATTGATCGTCAATTTTAACATCATTGTTTTGTAAAATTTCAGTTTTAAATTCCATATCTTGTTTTAAACCTCTAGCGAGTACGCTTGCTCTTTTGTCAATAAAAGTTTTAGTAAGTTCTTCATGTAATCTGTCTGAAAGTCTATCTTCTAAGTGTTTAGTTTTTTCAATCCAATAACTTTGATTTTCTACCCAATTATTTTTATTCGAAACATATGACCAAGTCCTGACATTTGCAATTCTATTTGATAAAGAATCTACATTTCCATCTAATTTATCTAGTTTCATGAGCTGTAATCTCATATAATCTTCAGAAATTAGTCCTTTTTTGCTAGTTAAAAACTTAAATACATTTCCAATAACTTCAAAATGATTTCCATAAGTTTTTTTTACAAAATCAGGAATTTGGCAACATTCCCACAAGAGCATTAAAGTTTTCTTATCAAATTCTTTATTTAAAATTTTTTGATCTTTTAAAAAATATTTAAGTGCTTTTTCATCCTCACATTCATGAATTTTTCTTAGCCATTCCACCTGAGGTTTTTCCTCTAAACTTTTAATTAAACTAATTGGGTTATTGAAATTAAGATTTGAATTTCTCCAAAACAAAGTTCTTATTTCTTCAAATTTATGATTTTCTAATAATTCTACCTCTTCTGGAGATATTTCTTTACAATCACCAGTAATACCAAAACTTCCATCGTTAAGGTATCGACCAGCTCTACCGGCTATTTGACCTATTTCAGATAAATTTAATCTTCTTAATTTTTTTCCATCAAATTTCTTAACATTTGAAAAATAAACAAAATCTAAATCCATGTTTATTCCCATCCCAATTGCATCTGTTGCAACTAGGAAATCAACATCCCCAGATTGATATAATTCAACTTGAGCATTTCTTGTTTTTGGACTTAGTGATCCCATTACAATAGCGGCACCACCCTTTTGTCTTCTTATTAACTCAGCAATGGCGTAAACCTCCTCTGCTGAAAACGCGATGATTGCTGTTTTTCTGTCAATTCTTGATACTTTTTTATGACCAGCGTAGGTAAGTTTAGATAGTCTTTCTCTATTTATAAATTCAATATCTCCATCTAATTTTGAAATAATATTTTTAATGGTACTTGAGCCCATTAGCATTGTGAGTTTTTCCCCCCTCATATTTAAAAGTCTATCAGTAAAAATATGACCTCTTTCATGATCAGAGCACATTTGAATCTCGTCAACGCCAACAAACTCAAGATGTTTGTCAATTGGCATAGACTCCACTGTGCATAAAAAATATTTTGCATTAGATGGGATTATTTTTTCTTCTCCAGTTATAAGTGCAACTTTATCTAAACTTATTTTCTTGATTACTTTGTCATATACTTCTCTAGCAAGTAATCTAAGTGGAAATCCAATCATGCCACTCTCAAAAGAAAGCATGGTTTCGATAGCAAGATAGGTTTTGCCTGTATTTGTAGGACCGAGAACAGCTGTAATTTTATTTTTAGTCATTTCTATCTTTTGTGCTTCTTTTTTTTTACCTACCAGATATTGTTACTGCTAAAGAACAAAAATAGACTAAAACATGACCGAATCGGAGGGTAAAAAGTTCTCATTTTCTTTTAAATGTTAGTGAGATTATCATAAATAAGATTAATTCTATAACAGTAATTTAATTTAATAAAATGAGTAAAAAACTTTGGCAACCTTCTATAATTGTAAAAAAAAATTCAAATTTATTTGCTTTTGAAAATTACATTTCAAAAAAATTAAAAATAAAATTTAATAAAAACTATAAAAAATTATTAAATTGGAGTATTAAAAATTCACCTGAGTTTTGGAGTAGATTTTGGGATTTTAGCAAAATAAAGGGATTTAAAAGTAATAAAAATTTCAGAAAATCAAAGACTTTTTATAAAAATTTATTTTTACCAGGCAGCAGACTAAATTTTGGTGAAAATTTATTATCTAAAAACAACAATGACAAAGCAGTAACCTTTATTAGTGAAAATGGATTTAGAGAAGAAAGATCATGGAGACAATTAAATTTAAATACTAATAAAATTTCAAAGTTTCTAAAAAAAATAAATATTAAAAAAGGAGATAGAGTAGCTGCATATATGCCAAATACTATTGAAACTGTTGAAGCATTCATTGCTACAACTTCTTTGGGAGGTATTTGGTCTTCTTGTAGTCCTGATTTTGGATCTAAAGGTGTTATAGAAAGATTTTCTCAAATTAATCCAAAAGTTTTATTCATTACTGATCAGTATTTTTATAATGGAAAAAAAATAGATATTTTAAATAGACTTCCAGAGATTTTAAAATTAATTCCATCAATTAAAAGTGTTGTAATTAGCAACTATCCTGGAAAAAAGTTTATTAAAAAATAAATATAAATTTAAAAAAATTAATTTATTTAAATGGAATGAGTTAATGCAAACTAATACTGAAAAAATTGATTTCAAAAGATTTGATTTTGAAACAGAGTTAGCAATATTATATTCAAGTGGAACTACTGGAAAACCTAAATGCATTTGTCATCGATCTGGTGGTGTTTTAATCCAGCATATGAAGGAACATCAATTACATTGTAATATTAAAGAAAATGATAACGTTTTTTATTTTACCACATGTGGATGGATGATGTGGAATTGGTTGGTTAGTTCATTAGCTTCGAAGGCATCTATTGTTCTTTTTGATGGATCACCAATGTTTAAATCATCCGATTTGCTTTTGAAAATAGCACAAAGAGAAAAAATAACTTTATTTGGAATAAGTGCGAAGTATGTAGATGCTTTAAGAAAATTTAAACCAAAATTAAAATATAAATTTAAACTAAATAAACTAAGAACAATTTGTTCAACTGGCTCACCTCTTTCAGAAGAAAGTTTTAAATATGTTTATAAGCATATTAAAAAAAATGTGCACTTGTCATCTATTTCTGGTGGTACCGATATTGTTTCGTGCTTCGTATTAGGAAATTTATATCAGCCAGTGAATATAGGAGAAATACAAAACAATGGTTTAGCTTTAGATGTAGATGTTTTAAGTGATAAAGGGAAGTCTTTAAAAAATAGTAAAGGAGAACTTGTCTGTAAAAATCCCTTTCCATCAATGCCTTTAAAGTTTTGGAATGATAAAAATGATATTAAACTTAAGAGTGCTTATTTTAATAGATTTAAAAATATATGGCACCATGGAGATTACGCAGAGATAAAAAATAGTGGTGGATATATAATTCATGGAAGATCAGATACCACTTTAAATCCAGGAGGTGTAAGACTTGGAACAGCAGAGATATATTCAGAAGTTGAAAAGTTTAAAGAAATAAAAGAGTCTATTGTTGTAGGACAATCATGGGATAATGATGTTAGAATAGTTTTATTTATTGTAATGAGCAAAAATTATTCATTAACAACAAAATTAATTAACAAAATTAAATTACAAATAAAAAAAAATGCATCTCCTAGACATGTTCCAAGTAAAATTATTGTTGTAAAAGATATACCTCGAACAAAAAGTGGCAAAATAGTTGAACTTGCAGTTAAAAGTAAGATAGAAGGAAGTCAAATTAAAAACATTGAAGCTTTAGCAAATCCCGAAGCTCTTGAACAATTTAATAATTTAAAAGAATTGAGCAATTAAATGTTAAAAAATCTTGTCAAAGACCTGAGGCCTTCATCTACTCTTGCAATTAACGAAACTTCAAAACAATTAGAACAACAAGGAAAAAAAATCTTTAAATTTGGTTTTGGACAATCACCATTTAAAGTACCTGAGGATGTTGTTGAAGAATTAAAAAGTAATGCCTATCAAAACAAATATTTACCCATGCAGGGCCTTGAGGAATTAAGGGAAGCTGTAGCGAAATATTCATCTAAAAAGAAAAATTATAACTACAAAGCTAACAATGTAATTATTGGACCAGGATCTAAAGAATTAATGTTTTTATTACATGTAATTTTTGATGGTGAAATTATATTGCCAGCACCCAGTTGGGTTTCATATGCACCACAAGCTATTTTAGGGAGAAATAAAATTCAAATTCTCCAAACAGAAAGAGGAAACAACTGGTTTCCTACTGGACCACAGATTGAGAAAATCATATTAAAAGATAAAGATAAAAATTATTTATTATTTTTAAATTCACCGAACAATCCTTCTGGACAGGTTTGTAACAAATTAGAAGAAATTTCAGAAATTGCCAAAAAGTATAATCTTATAATTTTATCGGATGAAATATATTCAGAATTAACATTTTCAAAAAATTTTAAATCTATCTCAAGTTATTGTCCTGAAAAAACTATTATTAGTACTGGACTTAGTAAATGGTGTGGTGCAGGAGGATGGAGACTTGGTTATTTTATAATTCCAGATGAATTGAATAATATAAAAATTATGATCAATGTATTAGCTAGTGAAACTTTTTCTGCTGTGAGCGCACCTATTCAGTATGCAGCAATCAAAGCTTACGAAAATGATCATTCAAATTATATTACAAAATCAGTAAATATTTTAAGTGCAGTTGGTAAATATGTTTTTTCAAATTTAAAATCAAATAAGGTATTGATTAATGAACCTCATGGAGGATTTTATTTAATGCCAGAATTTTTAAATAACAAATTTAAAACTTCATCAGAAATGTGTAAGGATATATTAAATAATACTGGAGTTGCTTTATTACCAGGTTCTGATTTTGGGTTTAATCCAGATAAAATGTTAGCAAGGTTAAGTTTTACAGATTTTGATGGACAAGAGTTTATGAACAATATTGATGAAACAAAAAAAATTGATGAAAATTTAATTAATAAGTTTGCGCCAAGAGTAGTAGAAGGTGTTAATAAACTAAAGAATTGGTCAGAAAACTTATAAAATCACTCTGTACACCTACGATTATTTTTTGTTAGAATAAACTTATAAAAATAACGACATATAAATAGAGGGGTAAACAATGAAAAAAATAATCACATCTCTATCAAGTGCTTTACTGATTTTATTTGCATCATTGTCTTTGACAACTGTTGCTAAATCAGCTGAGTTCTTTACGATAGGAACAGGCGGACCTACAGGAGTATACTTCCAAACAGGGAACGCTATATGTAAAATGCTACACAAATCAGCAATTAGTGCTGAACATGGTAGAAAAAAAGGTACAGCTAAAGCTTATAGATGTACTGCTCCATCCACTGGTGGATCTAACTACAATATTGGTCAGATAGCAGCTGGAGAATTCCAATTTGGTGTAGCGCAATCAGACTGGCAGTATCATGCTGTTAATGGATCTAGTAAATGGGAAGGAAAACAATTTAGTAATTTGAGAGCAGTTTTCTCAGTTCACAATGAGCCTTTTCAAATTTGGGCTAGAAAAAAAGCAAAAATTAAAGATTTTGCTGGATTAAAAGGAAAAGTAGTTAACATCGGTAATCCTGGTTCAGGTCAAAGAGGAACTATGGAAGAACTGATGAAAGCAATGGGTGTTGATAACAGTTTCTTTAAATCAACAACTGAACTTACATCTTCTGAACAAGTTAAAGCGCTATGTGACGGAAAAATAGATGCATTTGGTTATTCTGTTGGATTTCCAAATGGTGCTATGGAACAAGCAGCAACTTGTGCAGCTAAAGCATCTCCAATTAATTTAACAGGTTCTGAGGTTCAAGGTTTAATTGATGGTGCAGATTATTATGCACAGGCAGTAATACCTAAAGGAACTTACACAGGTCAGAAAAAAGATGCTACAACTTTTGGTGTAAAAGCTACTGTTGTTACTTCTGCAGATGTTTCTGAAGAGCTTGTTTATTTAGTTACAAAAGCTGTGATGGAAAATTTTGATGATTTCAAAAAACAACATCCAGCATTTGGATTCTTGGAAAAGAAAAACATGATTAAAGATGGTTTATCTGCTCCATTACATCCAGGTGCAATAAAATACTATAAAGAAGCTGGGTTAATGTAATCCAATTTTTATTAATTAAAAAGGCCTGGTAATTTTTACCGGGCCTTTTTTTTATGGTATGAATAATTTTAATGAGAGACTCAATCAGCAGTAAAATTAAAAATAAAATAAGCGAAGACTTATCACCAACTAGAAATATTACTGGTTTTCATTTAAAAATTGTTTCAGCAATAGCAATTATTTGGTCACTATTTCAACTTTGGTACGCTT
>CACJIB010000027.1 GCA_902593405.1 uncultured Pelagibacteraceae bacterium
AATCTAAATTTTAAGTCTGGATCAATAACAGTTAAAGGCTCGTCCATTAAAACTGCAGCAACATCCTCTCTTACAAGGCCTCTTCCTAAAGATATTAATTGCTTTTGATCTGCTGTTAATTTTCTTGCAGGGGAATTTAAAAAAGATTTTAAATTTAAAGTTTCAGCAACTGAATTAACTCTTTCATCAGTTTTACTTTTAGAAAAATCTCTACATTTAAGTGGGAAAGCTAAATTTTCATAAACAGTCATTGTATTATAAATTACTGGAAATTGAAAAACTTGAGCAATATTTCTATCTTCTGTTTTTAAATCTGTAACATCTTTATCATCAAATAATATTCTTCCAGCAGAAGGTCTTACTAAGCCAGATACAATATTTAGCATTGTAGTTTTTCCACATCCAGAAGGACCTAAGATTGCATATCGATTTCCATTTTCCCATGTCATCGAAAAAGGATTTAAAGCATAAACTGGATTTGGATCATTTGGATTGTATGAATGAGAAATGTTACTTAAATCAATTTTAGCCATTCAAACCTCCAAAAGGTGAAGATGCTAATTTTCCATCAGCATGAAACGCATAAGCTCTATCAATTTTAAAATTAATTTTAACTTTATCGTGTATCTTAAAGTTAAGAACTTCTTCTATTGAAACTATAATTTTTGTATCTCCTCTTTTTAAATGTAGCAATGTTTCTGAACCACTAATTTCTGCAAGCTCAACTTCAAATTCGTGTCCGTTTTCGTTTAATTCAATATCAGAAGATCTTAATCCGATTTTTAAACCCTCCTCGGTCAATTTAGATAAATGTTGTGGAGCCTCTACATCTATGCCTTCAAATCTAATCTGATTATCTGAAATTTTAGCTTCGATAATATTCATTGGCGGGTCATTGGAAATTTCTGCAACCTTTAAAGAGTTGGGGTTTTCAAATATTTCTTTTGCTGGACCAACTTGTAAGACCTTGCCTTCATCTAAAACTATAACTTCACCATTCAATTCCATAGTTTCTCTTGGATCTGTGGTTGAATAAATTAATATTGTTTCATCTGCTAACCCTTTAGAAAATAAGTTTTTAAACTCATCTCTAAGTTGCTCTCTCAATTTGTAGTCTAAGTTTACTAGAGGCTCATCTAGCAATAATATTTTAGCGTTTTTGACTAAAGATCTTGCAAGCGAAACCCTTTGTTGCTGACCTCCTGAAAGTTCTTGAATCTTTCTGTTTTCATAACCTAATAAACCTACAGACTTTAAAGCATCCATCACTTTTTCATTAATAATACTTTGATCTATTTTTCTTTGTTTCAAAGGAAAGGCTATGTTTTCAAAAACATTTAAATGAGGATAGTTTATAAATTGCTGATAAACCATTGCTACATTTCTTTCCCAGACAGGAATTTTTAAAAAATTTTTACCATCAAATTCAATTTCACCACTATCTGGTGTTAAAAGACCAGCTATTGTTTTTAATAGAGTTGTTTTTCCAGATAATGTTCTTCCTAGAATTGTATATAAATTTCCTTCTTTAAAATTAAACGATACTTCGTTTAAATGATATTGATCATCTGGTTTGTATGATAAATTATTTGCAACTAAATCCATTACTTAATAGCTCCTGATAAATTTCCTTTTGATAAATATCGTTCAACTATAAATGCAACAATAATTAATGGTGCTACTGAAACCAAAGCTGATGCTGATAAGCTCCACCAAGGAGTTACAGACGAATTTAATGCAACAATTTTAACCGGTAATAACTGGACCTCTGTAAATGTTAAAATAAAAGCAAAGAAAAAATCAATCCATCCAAAAATTATACAAAACATTCCTGCTACGATTAATCCTGGTATTGAATTTGGTAACACTACTTTTAAAAATGCTTGATAAGGATTACAACCATCAATTAGAGCTGTCTCATCAATTTCTCTTGGAACTTTATTAAAAAAGTCGACCATAATCCAAACCGCTATTGGCATTAATAAAACAATATAAACAACAATTAGCCCAGTCAGACTATCTAATAAATTTATTGAACTTAAAAATAAAAAAAATGGAATTGATAAAACAATCGGTGGCATAATTCTTTGTGAGATAAAGAAAAAAGTAATATCATTATTTTTTACAAACCCTGCCTTAAATGTGTATCTTGATAATGCATAAGCAGACAATGTTCCAAGAATAATACTAATTAAACTTGCGGTACAAGTTACAAACAAACTGTTAAAATATGGTTCAATTATATCTACTCCACCTTTAGCTGGAGATTTAATTAAAACCTTCCAACCTTCTAAGTTTGGCTCAAAATCAACCCATGGAATATATGTTACTCCCCCGTTGACAGACTGGAAATCTTTAAAAGATGTTGTTAAAGCCCAAAGAAAAGGAGCAACTACAAATACTGTCCAGACGACAATAAAAAAATATTTCAAAAAAATATATAGTTTATTCATTATCTATTCTTTTAATAAAACTTTAGTTAATACTTTTGCTATTATAGTAAGACTTATGATCATAATAATTAAGTAAGTAAATGACATTGACGCTGCATAACCCATCTGAAATTCTCTCAATCCTTTAATAAAGATATAAAAACTTGAAGTTTCCGTAGAAGTACCTGGTCCACCTGAGGTCAATACATAAACTGTATCCATAATCTTTGATGCCTCAATTAATCTTATAATTATTGCTCCAATTGAGATGGGGGCCATCAATGGAAATGTTACATAAATGAATTTTCTAATTGGACTAGCACCATCAATCGCAGCAGCTAAAAATGGTTCTTTAGGTAATGACAACAACCCTGCTAATAAAAGTAAAAACATAAATGGTGTCCATTGCCATACCTCAACTATAATTACTGTAAATTTTGCAATAACTGGATCTGTCAACCACTTGGGAGCTACACCAAAAACTGATAACAAATCATTTACCGGTCCTAAAGATTCATGAAAAAAAGTTCTCCAAATAACTGTCATGATCACTGGAGTTGTCATCATTGGAACTAAAAAAAGAACTCTAAAAAATCTTTTAAATTTAATATCTTTCCAAACCATATGTGCCAATGCAAAACCAATCACATATTGTAAGATAACTGTTGTAACTGATAAAAAACTTAATCTAAAAAATGATTCCCAAAATCTTGGGTCATCAGTGAATAATCTTATGTAATTTTCTAATCCTATGTAATCTAAGCCAGGATTATAACTATTCCATCCTGACAAACTTAATCTAACTACGAAAATAATTGGAAAAATTAATATTCCTATCAACACAAATAAACCTGGAAACAGAAAGAAATATTTATGCTTAAAATTCATTTATATAAAAAGGATTATATTATTTTTGTAATATGTGGCCATTTAAATTAATGGCCACATAAAGTATTTTTAAATTATAGCTTGTTGTCTTCCATTTTGACACCAACAGCATAGGCATCTTGAACTGCTTTTTTACCTACTCTGCTTACAATTGCTTCCCACTCTTTAGCAACTTCGTCTAAAGCTTCTTGAGGAGATAATTGTCCTGCTAAAGCTTTTGAAGTTCCTGTAGCAACAGCACTTGTAAATTCAAATACACCTGGAACTCTTAGAGGGAAAACTCTATTATTACTCTTTTCCATATCTAAAAGTGTTTGAGTGTAACTGTTAGCAATCTCAGGATCCCAACCCATACTATTGATATAGATGTTAGGGTCAAAGTCTGAGTTCTTAAATGGGTTAACACCAAATCTACCAATAGCTAAATCAGCTTGGTGGTTTGCACCATTAGAAAAGAAGCAAAGATAATCAAATGCCATATCTTTTACTTTACTTTTCTTAGCAACACCTACAGCCCAACCCCAAACAATGTAAGGAGCCTGGTTGTATTGGTTTTCCCAGCTATTAGATACTCTGTTCCAAACTCTATCAGCGCCTGGAAGTGGAGCTGCACCAACTTTATTTTTAATTGGGCTGTCATCTTGCATCGCTGCAATAAATGCATCGTCCCAAGAGAAACTAAATAAAGTTTGTCCACCACCAAATGATCCGATTTCATCACCTAGACCAAAGTTAGTTCCTCCTGGAGGAACATATTTTGTAGCTTCAACCCAATCAGTTAATGCTTCAACAAATCCTGGGTTATTGATGTTTGGCTTCATAGTTTCTAAATCAAAAAAGAAACCACCTGGAGTTCTAGGGTTTTTAGCATAAGCAACTGATCTGCTGAAAAAAGCTGCAAACATTAAGTCATCTTTTTTCATAACTTCAGCTGAACCATATTCTTTTTCACCATCTCCATCCCAATCCCAATCATTGAAATATTTAGCCATTTGAGCATATTCTTTCCAAGTTCTTGGAACTCTTAACTCATTACCTGTGTCAGCTTTATATTTCTTCTGCATTTCTGGATTATCAATGACATCTTTTCTATATTTTAGATAATGTCTGTCACCATCAACCGGGTATTGATACATAGTTCCGTCCCAAGACGATACACCCATATGAGATTTAGTTACGTCTTTCATCTCAGGTGAGTTCATATACTTCTTAGGAACTGGTGCTAAATATCTTTTCCAGTCGTTGATGAAGTTAGAAAATCCAAACACAACATCATAAGGAGCTTGTCCAGCTTGAAAAGGAACCATTGCTTTTGAGTACAAATCACCTGCTGGTGTATGTGTAACTTCAACTTTTGCGCCAGTTAATTTCTCAAACTGTTCAGCGTGTAAAGCTGTTGGTTCTCCCATTACTGGAATTGCGTGAGTGTTTATTTTAAGAGTTTTTCCTTTGTAATTTTTCTTAGACATCTTCTCATAAGAACAGTCACCAGGAATATCTCCTGTAGCTTTGATATGTGGAAACTGATCACTCCACTTATCAGCATATGCCATAGGACTAAATATCATTAAACTTGATATAATAGCCGTCAAGCAAGTTTTCATTAGTTTCATTATTACCTCTCTCTTCCTTTACTTTATTACGGAACTAAAACAGCTCGTCCCTTAACTTTACCGTCGTTAAGATCATGGAGTGCTTTATTAGCATCGTCTAATTTATATTCTTGCATGGATAGCTTGACTTTTCCTCGATCAGCTAACTCCATCAATTCATATAATTCAGACCACGTTCCCACTAAATTACCTACGATTGTTTTTTCAGAAATAATTAAATCAACTGCTAATGATTTAATTTCTTCTCCGTATCCAACAATGTAGTAAAAACCACCATTGGAAGTCATTTGAATTCCCATGGCAGTAGATCCTTTTTCACCTACGAAATCGATAACAGCTTCTGAACCTTTTCCTTTAGTTAGTTCTTGAACTTTTTCAATTTCGTTTCCATCAATTAAAACTCCGTGATCACCACCAAGTTCCATTGCATGTTTTAAAGCTGCTTCAGATTTCTCAACTATAATAATGTCAGCTGCACACATTGCTTTCAAACATTGAATAGCGATATGACCTAAACCTCCTGCACCGATTATTGTACAGCTTTGACCTGGCAATAAATGTCTAGTTGCCTTTTTAACAACTCTATAAGCTGTAAGACCTGCATCTGAAAAAGGTGCAACATCTTTAGGTGCTAAAACTTTTGGAAGCTTAATTAAATTTCTAACACTTGTTTTTAATAACTCTGAATATCCTCCTTCTTTAATGCTTAAACCAGGAAATGCTCCTGCAGCAGCATGCATATCATTACCTCTTCTACAATCTAAACAAGTACCACCCGTTCCTGATATTAATGGGTGCAAAATGACTGGGTCACCTTTTTTATATTCTGTAACATCTTTACCTACGTCCTCTACCCATCCTGCATTTTCATGTCCCATCACACATGGTAACAATGTTCCATCTGGATCTTGAATATGTTTCCATACTCCTTCAATAATATGTAAATCTGTTCTGCAAACTCCTGCAGCACCAATTTTAACAATTACATCTGATGCCTTCTCAATCTTAGGATCTGGCATTTCTTCACCTGTAACCCAAACTTTTTCTTTCATTTCTGGGTCATACTTGTGCAAAACCTGTGCTTTCATCGTTTTCTCTCCCTTTTAATTTTAAAAAGCTTATTAAAAAATCGAAGTCCAATGGAGTCAATGCCGCTTTTAAGTGTTCAAATAGTTAACAAATACAACCTGTGGTTAGTTGTTGAATAGTCTATTTTTATTTATCTTTCAAAAATGGGAAATTTATCTTCAACAAGCAAAGAATTTAAAAATATTCTTAAAAAAAGAGGAATGATGTCCTATGAGATGGGCAAAGAAATTTCTGATAGCTGGTCGAGGTGTATTGCTGAGGGGCTTAATCCATTTCAGGATCCAAAACAAAGCGTTGTATCTTCAATTGAATTAAAAGAGATTAAAGAAAAAAATGAGGCTCTTAGAAAAATAGTTCTTCCTGAATTAGAACTTTTATACTCTCAAATTGCTGGTACCAATTTTATGGTCGCCTATTCAGACGAGAATGGTTTAGTACTTGATACAATTTATGACAAAACTTGTCTTCAAACGGATGTAGGTAAAACTGTTATACCAGGGTCTATATGGGCTGAGAAAGTTTGTGGTACAAATGGTTTAGGATTATCCGTTGAATTAAAGAAACCAACAATAGTTTCTGGAAAAGAACATTTTTTTATAGCACATGAAAATATATCTTGTTTTGCAAGTCCAATAATCAATTATGACGGTAAAACTATTGGAATTATAGATGCCTCAACTGACTATATGTCAAGAGAACAACACACTCTGGCTTTAGTGAAACTTGCGACTAGAAGTATCGAAACAAAATTATTTTTGAAAAAGTTTAAGCATGAATTAATTTTATCCTTTCATCCTCGTGAAGAATATTTATCAACAACAAGTGTTGGTTTGTTGGCTGTTAATGGAGATGGTCTAATAGTAGGCGCAAACAGTAATGCTAAAATTATGCTTAATGGATTAGTAGATCTGAAAAACGAAAATTTTAATAAAATTTTTACTAATTCATTTTCATCTATTGCATCAGATTTATTAAATAACAAAACGTTAAAAATTACTGATCATTTAGGCTCATCTGTTTTTGTGGTCAAAAGTCAAATTTTTAAGGAGAACAAATTTGTTGAAACAAAAAAAGAAAAGAAAAGGAGTACTTGTAAAAATTGTGAAGATACAAAAATCAAAAGAGAGAAATGTACTTTAATAAGATCAACTTTCGATGAAACAAATAATATTTCTGCGACTTCTAGAAAATTAGGTGTTTCTAGAACAACAATTTATAAACATTTACAATAAATTTATTTAGTCAATTGGATAATCCCAAGCATTACCACCTATAACTTTAGAAATTGCTGAAAAGTCTTTAGTATCATTTCCTTCTTTACAAAATTGATCATAAATTTCTAGGGCCATTTTTCCTAATGGTGTTTCAGCATTTACAGTTTTCGCACAATCGTTTGCAAGTTTAAGATCTTTATTCATCATTCCTGCAGAGAAACCCGGACGATAATTATTATTTGAAGGCGTGCCATCAATTAAACCAGGCAAAGGTGGATAAACAGAAATTGGCCAACTGTTACCTGATGCATTTTTCATAATTTCATGAACTTTTTTAATATCTATATTTAATCTTTTTGCTAACATTAATGACTCTGAAGCAGCAATCATCGCAATTCCTAGAGCCATATTGTTACAAATCTTAGCACCATTCCCACTACCTAAATCACCTGCATGAAATATATTTTTTCCCATGATTTTTAATAAAGGAAGCGCTTTTTCAAAAGCTTCTTTTGATCCACCAACCATTATATTTAAAGTTGCTTTTTGCGCTCCCATTACTCCACCACTGACTGGCGCATCAATCATTTCTATTCCTTTTTCTGAAGCTTTTTTTCCAATTTGAATAGAAGTTTGAATATCAATTGTAGAACAATCAATTAGCAAACTATTTTTTGAAACTTTATTTATTATTCCATTATCGCCTAAATAAACTTCCTTTGAATGCTTGCCCTCTGGTAGCATAGTAATAACCGTATCAACATGATCTATTATTAGATCATCTAAATTTTCGGCTGTTTCAAGATTTTTATCTTTTGCAATCTCAAGCATTTTTTTTGAGACGTCAAAAACTTTTACAGATTTACCTGCCTTCATTAAATTTTCAGCCATTGGACAACCCATGTTGCCAACGCCTATGAAAGCTATCGATTGAGACATTTTAATTTACTTTATTAATACAATTTCCAGTTCTAAAAAACTCATCTAAATTATCAATTGCTAAATTTCCCATTGCAATTCTTGTATCTTTTGTTGCACTACCCAGATGAGGTAAAACAAAAGCACTTGGAATTTTTAAATAACCAGGATTTAGATTTGGCTCATTTTTATAAACATCTAATCCTGCTGCATAAATTTTTCTTCTATTCAATGCATCAATTAAAGCTTCATCATCAACAATATCACCTCTTGCAACATTAGTTATTACAGCACCTTTGGGGA
>CACJIB010000028.1 GCA_902593405.1 uncultured Pelagibacteraceae bacterium
ATTATTGATGGTGATACAATAAAAATAAATTCAAAAAAGATAAGATTATACGGAATTGATGCACCTGAATTCAAGCAAATGTGTAAAAAACCATATCTAACAATAATTTTTTTACTTTTACTAAAGATTATCCATGTGGAAAAATTTCAACTCAAAAATTACAAAATAAAATAAATAACAAAGTAATAACTTGTAAAATTTTGGATGTTGATAGATACAAAAGATTTATTGGAGAATGTTATAAAAGAAATTTAAATCTGAATTCTTGGCTAGTTTCAAACGGTTATGCAGTAGCTTATAGAAAATACTCAAAAAAATATATATCAAACGAAATTAATGCTAAAAATAAAAAAAAAGGCCTTTGGCAAGGTAAATTTGAAATGCCATGGGACTTTAGAAGAAAAAAATAAGTTTATAATCTTGAAGCACAGTCTTCAATCCAAGAACAAAGATGTTCAGCAAAAGATCTTCTAACAAACAGATTTAAAATATTTTCATCTTTATGGTGCAGAATTACATCTACATGATTTAAAACAGTCTGAGTTGTTGATCCTTTTTTTTCTTTAAATTCATTAAAATTAAAGGGAGATCCTGCTGAAAAGATTTCATAGACATTTTCACCTTTAAGTTCTAATTGAACAAATTGATCTGTTACATCTATAACAGCACCTAAATTTGTTTTTGAAATACTATTAAATAACATTTCATATAGATCGGATTTATTAGTTTCTTTACTTGCCAGCTCATTTGAGATTATCATCCATTCGTCTGGACTAAGCCATATTGCTGTTAATTTATCACTCATTGTTGAAGTGTTTGCCTCAGTAGGCAAGATCATATTAAGATTTTTACCAACATTTGTTAAAAATTCTCTTTTTTTACCTCTCAAATTAATTTTTGTTACTGGAGAGATTTCCTTTACAGAAATACTTTCTTGCTTAATTTCATTTTTAATAACTGAATTATAGTTAAGCATTTAACCTCTCATTTTTCTCATCATAAAATACTGGATTCGCAACAGTGACATTAATATTTTTATTTTCCATGGGCACAAAAAGTTTTTTTCCCATCATATCTTTTCCACCTCTAACTACTGCAAGTGCTATTGATTTCTTTAGGTTTGGACTGAAATAACTTGAAGTTACATGTCCAAGCATTTCTACTGGACTTTGATTTAACTCAGAAACTATTTGTGCTCCTTCTTCTAAAACAATATTTGGATCATCAGTTAATAAACCTACTAATTGCTTTCTATCTTCTCTCATTGTATCAGATCTATAAAGAGATCTTTTTCCTATGAAATCGTATTTCTTCTTGCTTACTATCCAATCCATTTGAAGATCGATAGGAGTCATTGTTCCATCTGTATCTTGACCAACAATAATAAAACCTTTTTCTGCTCTTAATAAGTGCATTGTCTCAGTTCCATAAGGAGTAATGTTAAACTCTTTACCTGCCTCTATACACTTTTCCCATAAATCTTTTCCATAACTTGCTTGAACATTTATTTCGTAGCTGTGTTCTCCAGTAAAACTAATTCTCATTATTCTGCATTGGATATTACCGATATGAGCCTCTTTGAATGACATATGAGGAAAGTTTTCATCTGATAAATCTAAATCAGGAATTATTTTTTTAAGAATATTTTTACTATTAGGTCCGCATAAACTAGCTGTAGCATAATGATCTGTTACAGAGGTTAAATAAACATCAAGCTCAGGCCATTCTGTTTGAAGATAGTCTTCAAGTTTACCTAAAACATTTGCTGCTCCACCAGTTGTTGTGGTCATAATGTAATGATTTTCACCTAATCTTGTTGTAACTCCATCATCATAAACCATACCATCTTCATTTAGCATTAGCCCATATCTACATTTTCCTACTGCTAATTTTGACCAAGCATTTGTATAAACTCTATTTAAAAATTCAGAAGCATCACTTCCTTGAATATCAATTTTACCAAGAGTAGAGGCATCTAGTATACCAGCACTTTCTCTTGCAGCTTTACTTTCTCTTTGAACTGCTTGATGCATTGTCTCTCCATTAATAGGGTAGTACCAAGCTCTCTTCCATTGACCGACATTTTCAAATTCAGCTTTATTTTCAACATGCCAATCATTAATTGGCGTTCTTCTAAAAATATCAAAAAACTTTCCAACATTTCGACCTACAATAGTTCCAAATGTTAATGGTGTGTAAGGAGGTCTAAATGTAGTAGTTCCTAATTCTCCCATTTTAACACCAGCTGTATCTGCAATTATTCCCAATGCATGCATATTTCCTAGTTTACCTTGATCAGTACCCATTCCAGTAGTCGTGTATCTTTTTACATGCTCAATAGATCTAAAACCTTCTCTTAATGCTAATTTGATATCTTTAGCTGTTGCATCGTTTTGATAATCTACAAATGGTTTAGTTTTACCTAAAGGTTTATCAGAAGGAAGTAACCAAATATTTCTTTTTGAATTTTCCTGATCGATCTCAACTTTAATATTATCTAAATCTGTTTCTTTAATATTTAGATTATCTTTAAGCTTTTGATTTAAATTTTTAATGATTTCATCAATTTTAAAATCTCCACCACAAGATCCTACACTTATTTGTTGGGATGTATTCTGATTTGGTAAGAAAATTTGTTTTTCCTCATCAAACTTTAGTTTACTACCTGATTGTGTATATAAATGTACAGCAGGTGTCCAACCACCAGCAACTCCTAAGCAATCACATGAAATAGAAATTTTACTTCCAGTCACTGAAGTACCATCATTAGATAGTTTCATGATTGAAATACCATTTAATCTTTTGTATCCAGCTGTATCAACAATCGTATGTGACCAGTAAACTTTAATACCTGCTTCTTTTACTTTTTTAACAATTTTACTTTCAGATTGTTCTCTTATATCAATAATTGCCTCAACATTTATACCTTTGTTATATAGTGACAAAGCACTTTCGTAAGCACTATCATTATTAGTAAAAAATACATTTTTACTACCACAAGCAACTCCATAAAATTCACTGTATTTTTTAATAGCAGATGAAAGCATTATTCCCGGTCTATCATTATTATTAAATATCAAGGGTCTTTCTAAAGCACCTGTGGCCAAAATAACTTTCTTTGCTCTAATTTTCAGAAGTCTTTGTCTGATTTTATTTGTTTTATCTTTTGCTTCTAAATGATCAGTTAGATTTTCTCTAGCCAAAAGATAATTATATTGATGATAAGCAGCTACACTTGTTCTAGTTTTTATTTCAAGATTTTTAATATTTTTAAGCTCCTCTATTTCTTTTTTTAACCATTCAGAAGGAGTTTTATTATCAATTTTGTTAAATTTGTTATTTTCAAAAATAGTTGAGCCACCAAGTTCATTTTTTTCATCAACTAACAAAGTTTTAAAATTATTTTTAGCAGCATTTTTTGCTGCTAGTATTCCAGATATACCTGCGCCTACAACCAATACATCACAGTGAATATTTCGGTGGTCATAAATGTCAGGGTCATTTGATGTAGGTGATTTTCCTAAACCGGCTGAGTGTCGTATGAAAAATTCATATTTCTCCCAGAAACTAGCAGGCCACATAAATGTTTTGTAATAAAAACCTGCTGGAAAAAAAGGGGAGAGAAAATTGTTTATTCCACCAATATCAAATTCTACACTTGGCCAACAATTTTGACTGGATGCCTCTAAACCCTCATAAATCTCGACTTCTGTTGCTCTAACATTAGGTTCTGTTCTGTTTGTGCCAGGATTAACTTGAACTATAGCATTTGGTTCTTCAGAACCGGACGTCATAATTCCTCTTGGTCTATGATATTTAAAACTTCTTCCAACTAAATGAACATCGTTTGCGAGTAATGCTGATGCTAAAGTATCACCTTTAAATCCATGGTAAGTTTTACCATTAAATTTAAAGGAAATTCTATTAGTTTCATCAATGTACTCACTGGATTTTACTCTTAAGTTTTTAATCATTTTATTAAGCAGGTGGTTTTTCACCCATTTTGTAAATTGCTTTTATTTCGTCGTTAGAAGTATCTCTAACCATATTAAACCATTTACGACAACCATGTGCATGGTTCCATCTTTCAAATTGAACACCTTTAATATTTTTTCTCATAAATAAATATTCTGCCCATTCATCATCACTTAATTCTGTTGGTTGTTTAGGTCTTTCAATATGAGCTTCACCACCAGCCTTAAATTCTTGCTGATCTCGTTCTCCACAGTATGGACAGTTTATTAAAAACATTAATGTGCAACCGCTGCAGCACCATGTTCATCAACAAGGTCACCGCTTACAAATCTATTTAAATTAAATGCAGCATTAAGTTTGTGAGGTTCGTCGTTTGCAATAGTATGAGCAAATAAATCTCCAGATCCAGGAGTTGCTTTAAATCCTCCAGTACCCCAACCACAATTAAAGTATAATCCTTTAATTGAAGTTTTACTTAAAATTGGACTAGCGTCAGGACAAATATCTACTATTCCTCCCCATTGTCTTAACATTCTCATTCTACTAAAAATTGGATATAATTCTAAAATAGCATTTAATGTTCCTTCAACTATTTGATGACTACCTTTTTGAGTATAAGAAACATAATCATCCGTTCCAGCACCAATGACCAATTCTCCTTTGTCAGATTGACTGACATAAGCATGCACTGCGTTAGACATTACAACTGTATCAATAATTGGTTTTACAGGTTCAGAAACTAAAGCTTGTAAAGGTTTACTTTCAAGTGGAAGTCTTAGACCAGCCATATTAGCTATTACGCTAGAATGACCAGCTGCAACTACACCAACTTTCTTAGTTTTTATAAACCCTTTTGTTGTTTCTATTCCTTCAACACTATCTCCATTTCTTTTTATTCCTTTAACTTCACAATTTTGAATAATATCAACACCCATTGCATCGGCTCCTCTTGCATATCCCCAAGCAACAGCATCATGTCTTGCTGTACCAGCTCTTCGTTGTAAAGTTCCTCCTAAAACAGGATATCTAATATCTGGTGATGTATTTATAATTGGACAAAACTTTTTTACTTCTTCGGTACTTAAGTAAACTGCATCAATTCCATTTAGTCTATTTGCATGTGTTCGTCTTTTTAAGTCTCTAACGTCTTGTAAATTATGCGCTAGGTTCATTACACCTCTTTGACTAAACATTACATTGTAGTTTAGTTCTTGAGATAAACCTTCCCAAATTTTTAATGCATGATCATATAAACCTGCGCTAGCATCCCATAAATAATTTGATCTAATAATTGTAGTATTACGTCCAGTATTTCCACCACCAATCCAACCTTTCTCGACTACAGCAATATTATTCATGTTGTGTTTTTTTGCTAAATAGTAAGCTGTTGCTAATCCATGGCCACCACCGCCAACAATAACTGCATCGTACTCTTTTTTAGGCGTAGGGTCTTTCCATGCTCTCTGCCAATTTTCATGATATGAAAGAGCATTTTTGATTAATGAAAATATTGAATACTTATTTCTCATAATAATTGAATAATTACTTTATATATATTGAATTTTCAATACAATCGCTTAATACACAATGTCATACGGAAGAGTGGGTGAGAGGCTGAAACCAGTCGTTTGCTAAATGACCGTGCGAGGAAACTTGTACCGAGGGTTCGAATCCCTCCTCTTCCGCCATTAAAACAGAGGCTGATCTATAAAAAAGTTTTTCATGGTCACAGGACGTTGTTCCAAAATATATCTATAGACATTATAATTTTCCATTACACGCTGAACGTAATTTCTTGTTTCTCTAAATTTTATTAATTCAACCCAATCAACATAATCAACTTGTTTTTTTTGTGGGTCTTTATTTATTTTTTTCCAATATTTAACTCTATTAGGTCCAGCATTATAAGCAGCTACTGCAAAAGGGTAAGCACCATCATATTGTAGAATTAAACCTGCAATATAATGTGAACCTAAATTAATATTATATTCTGGATCAGTTGTTAATCTTGATTTTGAATAAGGAAGTTTGGCTTGTTTCGAAACTAATTTTGCAGTGTAGGGCATCAATTGCATTAATCCTTTTGCACCAGCATGACTATTAGCCTCTAAATCAAATTCACTTTCTTGTCTAATTATAGATAAGATTAAAGCACTTTCTGGAATTTTTCTTTTATTAATATATTTAGGAGTGCTAATTATTGGGTAGTTGTATTTATTATGAAATCTTTTTTTATAAGATGCAATTTTTGAAACCTGAATAGCAAAATCATATCTGTTAATACTTGTGGCTAATTCTGCAGCCAAAACTTCACTACCTTTAGCTATATTGTCGTTAGCTAAATGTCTTAAAATATGTTTTGTGTATTTATCTTTCTTTAATTCATCTAGAAGATAAGAAATTTTTACAAGCTCTTTATTAAAAAATTGAATTCTATATTTTGGATCAATTTCCATATCTTTTTCTAACTCAAATTTTCCATTTGGACTTAATTTTAAAAAAGCTAGCTGACCATAGTAAGTAGTAAGATATTTTGAAGCTTCTCTATACCAATTATTTGATTTCTCTCTTTCGCCTATTTTTTCATATGCTCTTCCAAGCCAATACGCACCTCTAGATAAACTTATTGGATAACTAACATTTTCATAAAAATTTTTAAAATGATTTTTAGCGGTCAAAGGGTCGTTTAAAAAACTTAATGCTATCCATCCACTCATCCATTCAGCAGCCGCATATTCAGATCCTTCAGTCATTCCATGATTGCTTGAAATTTTATATGAAACTTCATATTTCTTTTTATAAAGCAATGCTCTTGAGATAATTTCTCTTTCTTTCCACCATTTACTAGGTCTAACTAAATACTCTTTATCATTTTTTATTTTAAGTAATATTTCAGCTGAAGAATCTACACGTCCTTTTTTTCTTCTCCATTTCAATCGATCATAGTTTAATCCAGCATCATTCTTAAATTTTTGAGGAACATTTGCTATGGCTTGATCAACCCCATAGCCTTTACTCATTAAAAGATGTCTTGCATTATATAAAAGTTCATAATCTTTTGGCAGATACCTTATTAATCTTTGTAAATCCCAACGATCTC
>CACJIB010000029.1 GCA_902593405.1 uncultured Pelagibacteraceae bacterium
TTAATTTTTCCAGCAATAATTGTATGGGTAGGTTTTCCCTTAAATTTAAATCCATTAAATGGTGACCACTTACATTTACTTTCAATATTTTCGTTTTTAATCTCAATTGTTTTGTTCATATCTACAATTGTAAAGTCTGCATCATAACCTTCTTTGATAAATCCTTTGTTTTTAATTCCAAAAATCTTTACTGGATTTTCACAAACAAAGTTCATCAATTGGTTAAGAGATAATTTTCCATCATTTATGTGATTTAGCATTACAGGCATTAAAGTTTGAACACCTGGCATACCCGATGGAGTATTTGGATATACCTTGTCTTTATTTTCTTTTAAATGCGGAGCATGATCAGATCCAATAGTATCATTGAAGTTATTTCTCACCCCGTACCATAATCTATCATAATGAGATTTATCTCTTAAGGGTGGGTTCATCTGAGCATAAGTTCCTAGCTTGTCATAACAATCTGGAGCATAGAGAGTTAAATGCTGAGGAGTAATCTCAAATGTAATGTTTCCTTTGTGTTGAGATAGAAAATCAATTTCTTCTTTTGTTGTTATATGAAGTACATGAGCTTTTTTGTTATGCTTTTCTGCTATTCGAACAATTCTTCTAGTAGATGCTATTGCACATTCTACACTTCTCCATACTGGATGGGTATGAACATCACCTTCTATAATCAATTTCATATTATTTTTTAAAATTGCTTCATCTTCAGAATGAACTGCTACTACTTTTGAGGCATTTTGAAAAACCTTATCTATATCGTCTTCTTCAGCAACTAATAAATTACCAGTCGAAGAACCTGCAAAAAGCTTAATTCCACAGCAACCTTCCAAACCCTCTAAACTTGCTAAATCATCCGCATTGTCAGCTGTTGCTCCAAAATAAAAAGCATAGTTGCAATACATTCTATTTTTTGCGAGATCTAATTTTCTTTGAAATTCTTTCATGTTTGAAGTTGGGGGATTGGTGTTTGGCATTTCAAACACACTTGTAATACCTCCTGCTATCGCTGCTCTACTCCCTGAATGAAGATCCTCAGTATCTGTTGATCCTGGTTCTCTAAAATGTGTTTGGGTATCTATGCAACCAGGTAATACTGTGAGGCCTTCTGCATTAATTGTCTCTTTTGCTTCCTCTGAAATTTGTCCAATCTGTTGAATTTTTCTATCTTTTATAGCAACATCCACATCTTTTAACTCACCATCGATGTAACATTGTCCATTTTTAATTATAAGATCTAACATTTTGAGAAATTGTTATTATATTACATTCTATAATTAATCAATTATGAATATCAAAAACGTTTACATTTTAGATGACAGAGCAATTCTTTATATTAACGGAGAAGATGCAAAAGAGTTTCTTCAAAATCTTATTAGTAACGATATAAACAGAGTAAGTGATGTAAATAGTTGTTTTAGTTCATTGCTTACACCCCAAGGTAAATTTTTATATGAATTTATAATTGTAAAACATAAGTCTGGATATCTTTTGGATTGTGAAAAACCTCAGGCAGAGGAGTTATTCAAACAATTATCTCTATATAAACTAAGATCAAAAGTTGAAATTCTAAATTTAAGTAATGAGTTTGTTGTAGCGGCATTTTCTCATAAAAAATTCTTAACTTTTAAAGCTGCAAAAGATCAACCTGGATGCACAATTAAATATAGAGAAGATCCAATTTTTTTAGATCCAAGAAATAAGAATTTAGGTGCTAGATTAATTATTAATTTAGAAAAACTTTATTTATCTTTAAAAAAACTAGATCTCCATGATGCTGATCTTAAAGAATATTATTCATTAAGTCATGGGCTTGGAATAGTTCCAAAAGATTTAAATAAATTAAAAGATAAATTGTTCGGTATTGAATGTAATTTTGAAGAATTAAATGGAATTGATTTCAAAAAAGGCTGTTATGTTGGCCAAGAAAATACAGCGCGAATTAAATTAAAGAACAAGCTTTCAAAAAGATTGTTTCCAATAAATGTAATTAATGGAAAACTGCACGAAGGTGAAAGTATTTACAACAATGAAGTTGAAATAGGTAAAGTTTTAATTGATAGCGACTACCCTTTTGCTTTAATTAAATATTTAAACGAAAACTTTGATGAAAAAGTAAATTTTAAAACTAAAGAAGCTTCAATAAATATCAATAAACCTGATTGGATTAAAAACTAATTTTTTATTTAAATAAATAAACAATCATTAAAATAATTAAAACTACAATAATCCATATACTGAGATTTTTAAGAAATTGCTTTAATTGGGAATTTGATTGTAAAAAACTTGGGAGAACTAAAAGCAAAACCCCAAACATAAATATTACTGAAAGTAATTTATCCATCAAAAACTCCTCTATAAAATTCAATTTGGTGCGGTCGGAGAGACTCGAACTCTCATGGACTAGGTCCACACGGCCCTCAACCGTGCCTGTCTACCAATTTCAGCACGACCGCAAAATGTCCCATAATAAATGAATGACAATCATGTTTCAAATTGGTAAAAATCCTGATGGAATTTACACAAGAAGTGCGTATAGCAACAGATCCTATTTATCAAAAAATTTCTAAGGTTATGCCTGAAATAGAATGGTCAGTGCATGCTCCGTATATTCATAAAATCAATAAATTAAAAAAAGAAAAAAACGCTGTAATTCTCGCTCACAACTATCAAACACCAGAAATTTATCATGGTGTAGCAGATTTTTCTGCAGACTCTCTTGCATTAGCAATAGAAGCCTCAAAAACTTCAGCTGATATTATTTTAATGGCTGGAGTACACTTTATGGCTGAGACTGCAAAATTAATGAGCCCTAATAAAAAAGTTATTCTTCCTGATATGGATGCTGGCTGTTCTTTATCATCCTCAATTACCGGTAAAGATGTGAGATTACTAAAAGAGAAATACCCAGGAGTGCCTGTTGTATCTTATGTAAATACTTCTGCTGAAGTAAAAGCTGAAACAGATGTTTGTTGCACATCAGCAAATGCAGTTAAAATAGTTAAATCACTTGGTGTAAAAAGAGTAATATTTTTACCTGATGATTATTTAGCAAAATACGTAGCTTCTCAAACTGATGTTGAAATTATTTCTTGGAAAGGAATTTGTATTGTCCATGATCAATTTAATAAAAAAGAAATAGATGATATTAGAAAAAATAATCCAGGAATTAAAATTATTGCACATCCAGAATGTCCTCCTGATGTAATTGAAGCAAGTGATTTTGCAGGATCAACATCTGGAATGATCAAATATGTAAAAGAAAATCAACCGAAAAAAGTAATGATGGTTACCGAGTGCTCAATGAGTGACAATATTCAAATAGAAAATCCAAATGTAGACTTTGTTAAACCATGTAATATGTGCCCACACATGAAAAAAATTACACTTCCAAAAATATTAGATTGTTTAGAAAATGAGACTGGTGAAATTATTATGGATAAAGAAACGATTGAAAAAGCCAGAATATCTGTAGAAAGAATGGCAGCTATTGGCAGATAATTAAGTGTCAAAAATTAAATTAAGCAAAGAATTTATTAAAAGTACTGTTAAGCTAGCTTTGAACGAAGACCTTTATCCCTCAGGAGACATTACTTCAAGTTTAATTAACAATGATAAAGTTGTAAAAGTTAAATTAATTTCAAATCAAAGCGCAATTGTTGGTGGATTGCTTTTCGCTAAAGAAGCCTTTTCATTAATTGATAGTAAAATAAAATTCATAATTAATAAAAAAGATGGTTCAAGGACTAGTAAAGGTTCGTTAGTTGCTTTGATAAAAGGTAAAGCAAAAAATATTTTAATTGCTGAAAGAGTTGCTTTAAATTTTTTATCTCATATTTCCGGAATAGCAACTAAAACAAATGAATTTGTTAAATTAGCTGGAAAAAAAACAAAAATTTGTTGCACAAGAAAAACAATTCCAAATTTAAGAGTTATACAAAAATATGCAGTTAAATTAGGAGGTGGTACAAATCATAGATTTAACTTAAGTGATGAATATTTAATCAAAGATAACCATATAGCGAGTTCAGATTTAAAAAGCTTGGTATTAAAAGCGATTAAAAATAAAAAAGGAAAAAAAATTACTGTTGAGGTTGATACAGTCAATCAACTAAAATCTATACTAGGTCTAAAATTTAATACTCTTCTACTAGACAACATGAGTATTAAAAACTTAAAACAAAGCGTGAAAATTGCTAAAAAGTATTATGAAACTGAAGCTTCAGGAAATGTTACTTTAAAAACTGTTAAAGCCATTGCGTCTACTGGAGTTAATAGAATTTCTGTTGGCAGCATTACTCACAGTGCTCCTGCAATTGACTTTAAGTTAGAGATTTAATTCACAAACTTTGATAGATCTGGCTTAAAGTAGTTAGGGCCTTTCATGACTTTTCCAGATTCATTGTAAATTGGTTTTCCATTTTCATCTAACTTGCTCATATTTGAATTTTGTACCTCATCAAAACACTTATCCAAATCAATTCCAAATGCATGCCCTGCTCCATAAGTTACATACAATATGTCTGTAAGCGCATCAGCTACTTCTAATAAATCCTTATTATTCATAGCTTCTGTAAGCTCTTCTAGTTCCTCTTTGATTAAGTCTAACCTTAATTTATTTATTTTATCAGTACTAAATGATGGTTTTGTTTTAACCTCCTGACCAAAAGTTTTCATAAATGTACCTACTTTGCTAAAATTCGACATAATGCTCCTGTATGTTTTTAAAAATTTATTGTATGTTAATAATTATTTGTTACTTAAAAATTAATCAATGAAATTAAGAAAAGAATTTGACAGTATTGGAAGCATAAATGTACCTAGTGACAAATATTGGGGTGCATCTACTCAAAGATCTAATAAATTTTTTAATATTGGTAAAATTTTAGTCAATATTTCAATAATAAAATCAATTGCAATTATTAAAAGATCTGCAGCAATAGTTCATGCAAAAGATAAATTAATTGATGGCAAAATTTCTAAAGCAATAATTAAGGCATCAGATGAAGTAATCAAAGGTAAATTAGATGAAAACTTTCCCTTAAAGGTCTGGCAAACAGGTTCTGGTACACAGACAAATATGAATGTGAATGAGGTTATCGCCAACAGAGCAATAGAAATTTTAGGTGGAAAAAAAGGAACAAAAAAACCTGTTCATCCAAATGACCATGTAAATAAATCACAATCTACAAATGATGTTTTTCCAACTGCAATGCATATCTCTATAGCTAAAGAAACTATTTCTAAAATGCTACCAAGCTTAAAAATTTTAGAAAAAGAGTTAAAAAGAAAATCCAATGAATTTAAAAATATAGTAAAAATTGGTAGAACTCATTTGCAAGATGCAACACCACTTTCTCTAGGTCAAGAATTTTCAGGATATCATTTTCAAGTTAAAAAAAGTATTGAAAGAATAGAATATGCTTTAAAAGAAATACTGTTTCTTGCTCAAGGTGGTACTGCAGTTGGTACTGGAATAAATTCAAAGAAAAATTTTGATAAAAAAATTGTAAAAGAGATTGCTAAATTCACAAAAATTAAATTTAAACCAGCTCCAAATAAATTTGCTGAGCTTGCAGCTCATGATGCAATTGTTAATTTTTCTGGTGCATTAAATACCTGTGCAGTGGCATTAATGAAAATTTCAAATGATATAAGATTTTTAGGTTCTGGTCCTAGAGCTGGATACGGAGAATTAATCTTACCTGAAAATGAACCAGGATCATCTATAATGCCAGGAAAAGTTAACCCGACGCAATGTGAAGCTGTAACAATGGTTTGCGTAAAGGTTATTGGAAATCATAATGGAATAACTATGGCAGGATCTCACGGTCATTTTGAACTTAACGTGTTTAAGCCTTTAATTGCTCATAACATCTTACAGTCAATCGACTTGATTGCTGACAGCACGAGGAATTTTGCTCTTTATTGTGTTAAAGGAATAAAAGCTAATAAA
>CACJIB010000030.1 GCA_902593405.1 uncultured Pelagibacteraceae bacterium
CTGAAGAAGTAAAATCTTTTGAAGACTTTTCTAGTAAAAATTTAGATGCGATGTTTATGTGTGTTACCAACACTCCTATAGCAAAATTAATTTCTGAAAAAATTTCTACGGTGTTAGATAGTAAAACTTTAATTATTGATATCACTACTCACAACAAAACTGGCTCAATGGAAACTGAGAAAATATTCAAAGCAAAAAATATTAATTATGTTGAATGTCCTGTAATGGGAGGACCTGTTCAAGCTGAGGAAGGTATATTGGGAGGAATTGTTGGAGCATCAGATGAAAATTTTAAAATTGCTGAGCCATACTTTAATTTTTTCTGTAAAGAATATTTTCATTTTGGACCTGTTGGTATGGGTGCGAAATCTAAGCTTTTAAATAATTTTTTATCCCTTGGAAATGCTGCATTAGTCAATCATTTGGCTAAAAGTGCTACAGAGATGGGTTTAGACTTAAAAAAAGTATTTGATGTTGCAAAACTTGGTTCTGGAAATTCTGCAGCACTTAATAGAGTTTTTGATAATCTGTTAAAAGGTGATTTTACTGGATTTAAATTTACGGCAAGTAATTCTGTAAAAGATTTAACTTATATTCAAGACTTGTTAAAAGATTTTCCTGAAGCTGAAAAAGTTGCTGAAGTAAATAAAAATTATTTTCAAAAAGCTGTTGATGACGGTTACGGTGAAAATTTTATCAGTGAATTAATAAATAAAAAATAATTTTGGAAGTAACTTAAGTTAGCGGGAATCTACTAAAGCACTAGGTTGTATTCAATAAATATATTTGCACAAAATTAAAATAAATTAATTGAAATTGTATAAATTATAATTACCTTTTTTATATAAGGAGGTTTATGTTAATACTTTCACCACCTGATACTTAGCTGAACAGCTCATATTTCAAAAATATAACGAAAAATAAATTCCTCTCGGAATTATAATGCCAAAGAGGCGATATAAGGGAGCTCTTTAGGTATACACTTAAAGAGCGAACCCTTTAAAAACTAATTTACAGATTTTAATATTTCTAGTGGAAGTGGAGCTTCTGGGTATTTTTTTTGACACAACTTTTCATAGTTTTCACAAAAACTCATAATAGTTTTTTGAACTTCTACTTTATTTTTATTTAAAAGATTAAGCTCTTTAATTAATTCACTGCAATTTTTTTCTAATTCTTTTATTTGCTCTCCTGAAAAAAATTCTCCTGTTTCTATTTCCCAATACGTGTCTTCAAGCTCATCATCAGTTAAATCATTTAATTTTTTCTGCAATAATTTAATAGTTTCGTCCTCTGTTGCCTTATCTCTCATTGGAGAATCTTTAAGTTTTCCAAGGCATTTATCTCTTAATCCATCAATGAAATGAAAATAAGGTTTACCTTCTGAAAAATCTTTAAAGTGATTTGTGTTAAAATATTTATCAATAGCTGTTTCTGTTGAAACCTTCTCTTTGCCCTTAATAATAGCTATCTGAACATAAACTTCTTGGCTAATATATTCTTCAATATGATCTTTAACTTTTTGAGGTATCATTCTTACTCAATAACTAATGTTCTTCTCTGTACCTGCTGTGACAAGCCTTACAATTACTCCACATAAATTGTTTTAGAGTGCCTCTTATATCTTCAGCATCTTCAATTACAGATGTAAGTTTTATCATATCATCAGAGGCTTTTTGCATTAATGCATTAAAATCATCTTTTTCATCCCAAATTGTCAGTAAAGCTTCAGTATCAAAACCCTCTTGAGTATTTTCAGGAAATAGATCTATTAAAACTTTATAATTTTCACTCATTTCAATCATAAGTTTTTTTGCTTTTTCAAAGTCTCCTTTTGAAGAGAAAGCCTGAACCCTTTTAGCTGTACTATAGTTTTTACTAAACAATGCCTGTCTGCTTTTAATAATATCTTCAACTGTCAACTCAGCATTAGAAGATGAGACGAAAAATACGCTTAAAATTGAGAATAAAATTATTTTAATATATTTTTTTATGTGATTAAATAAATTATGCATGTAACAAATACCTTAACAGAGTATGGAATTATCTCAAAGGTGTTACATTGGCTCAGCGCAGCTATTCTATTCATACAAATACCTTTGGGTTTTTATCTAGTTGATTTAGATTTTGGTGATCAAAGAATAACTATTGAAGATATACACGTTACGTTAGGTTTAACTGTGTTTTATATAATAATAATTAGATTAATAAATAATATACTTAATCCAACTCCAAAATTAGATCCAAGTATTTTTAAAGGACAGAGGTTTTTGGCAAAAATGAACCATGTGCTTTTATATATTGCTATTTTATCAATAACAATTTCAGGAATATTAAAAAAATTGTTTAATGGGGAAACATTAACAATATTATTTAAGGAAATTCAAATTAATGAAAATTTTGATTTAGCAGATCAGTTTTATGAAATTCATATTCTTTCGAATTATACCCTTATCGGTTTAATAGTGCTTCATATATCTGCTGTTATTGTTCACAAACTATTTTTTGGGGACAATTTATTAAAGAGAATTCTTTAATCTTAATGACAAGCAATACCAAACTTTTTTAATCTCCAATAATTATAAGGCCACGGAGTTAAAAAACCTACAATTAGCATTATTGGCACCACCCACCATGTTAAAATTGCGCCTCCAGTTAAAACATAGTCAGTTAAATTCATCATAATTTCCATACTAATCATTGAAATTAAACTCATACCACAAGCTGTTTTGAATGCGTTAACAAAATTAAAATTTTGTGTCATTAAAATTATTGTTTCTAAAATAATACTTGTGATCAATCCGTTAATGATTGCTAAAATCATTATTCCTAAAACTGGAAAAGGAATTTGAGTTAATTGAAAAAATAATATTGTTCCAAAATCTCCAATCGCACAACCTAGTACACACCAAGCTGTATTTTTTGCGCTTCTTTTCCAGGTATGTCTACAAGACCAATGAAATGTAGAGGTATTCATTATAATTTGATATTAATAATAAATGATTTTTAGGCAAGTATTCGATAACAAATCGTCGACATACACTTATTTAATTGCATCGGCAAAAGGTCGCGAGGCAGTCATAATTGATCCAGTAATTGAGAATGTTGAAAGCTACATTAAGTTACTCCAAGAATTAGATTTAAAACTAGTTAAGGTAATAGATACCCATATTCATGCTGATCATGTAACTGGTGCGAGCAAACTTAAACTAGCAACAAATTGCTCTACGCTAATGGGGGAACACACCCCTGCTGATACTGTGGAAATTAAAGTAAAAGATGATGAAATAATAAAAATTGACCAAATAGAAATCAAAGCCATGTATACACCTGGTCATACTTCTGACAGTTATAGTTTCTTAATGGATAACTATTTATTTTCAGGAGATACTCTTTTAATTAACGGTACTGGTAGAACAGATTTTCAAAATGGTAGCTCAAAAGATGCTTATAATTCGATCTTTTATAGATTGTTAAAATTACCTGAGGATACAATTTTGTATCCTGGTCATGATTATAACGGCAAAGAATCTAGTACAATTGGTAACGAAAAAAAATTTAATCCAAGATTGCAGGTTAAAAATGTTGATGAGTATGTCGAACTTATGTCAAATCTTAATTTAGCAAAACCAAAATTAATAGATATCAATGTAAGTAGAAATATAAAATTAGGCGCTAATTAAAGACAACAAATATTAAAAACCAATAAGAAACTAATCCAGCTGAAATTGTTGCAATAATATTTTTTGAAAAATAACCTACAATTACAGCAACTAACGCCCCAAAAATTTTGGGATCATTCATATCTATAAAAGTTCCAAAATCATTTATAAATATTCCTGGAAATATTATTGCTGGAAATACTGCAGAAGGAACATATTCCAAAACTGCTTTAATTTTATCTCCCAACATATCTCTACTTATTAAAGCGATCATAGTCATTCTAGTAAAGTAAGTTAATATTCCAGCAAAAATTATTGCAGTGAGGGTCATTTTTTTAACCTCAACAGTAGTGCAGCTACAAATAAAGCAATTATCGGTGAAATAATTATGTAAGATTTAAATGGAGCATCAAAAAATAACAGTGAACTTAAACCACAAGTAATCATTACAATTACATGATCTAATTTTTTTAAATCCTGAACAACAATTGCTATAAATGTTAAAGGAATTGCAAATTTTAACCCAAGTTCTTCTGGAACAAATGATCCTAAAACAATACCTGATAAGGTTGCAATTTGCCAACAAACCCACATTGTGCAACCCGTACCAATTAAATGATAATGTAAAAATTCTTCACTTCTATTTTTTTTGAAAAATTTATTAGACTCAGCAAATCCTTGATCTACAACAACATAAGAAATTAATAATTTTTTTATAAAAGATAATTTTTCTAAATATTCAGATAAAACAGCTCCATATAATAAATGTCTGGAATTTATAATTCCAACAGAAGCAACTGCAACTAAACTAGATGCACCCCCTGATAACAATTGTAAGAATACTATCTGTGAAGCTCCTCCAAAAATTATGAAAGACATTGCGTAAACTAAATATGGGTGAAATCCGAGTTCAACACCGATTGCTCCACAAATTATTCCAAATGGAATAACAGAGAGCATGTGTGGAGAAATATCCAACATCCCTCGAGTAAATAATTGTTTTTTGGTAAGCATTTGCTTGTTTTATTAAAAACAAACTATGTGATCAATATTAATCGGTCTTTTAATTCCAAACTTTTCGTCAGCTTCATGTTGATGTTCGTGATGGGAATGAACAAAAACTGGTATTAATAAATCGCTGTTGGTTTTTAAAGTATAGATAAAGTTTGTTCCTCTAAATTTTCGATCTACTACTTCTAGCTTTAGGTTGCTTTTATCATCGTGCTCAAGGTCTTCTGGTTGTAATAATAATTGTACATTTGAACCTTTTGGATAATGCTTAATAAAATTACCTTTAATTGTTCCAAGATCTTCATTTTCTAACGAATTTTCTCCTGTTACTTTTGCTGGAATTAATATTCCACGATTTAAAAAATTTACTACTTCAACTGAGTTTGGAAAATGATAAACATTATAAGGATCGTCAAACTGTTTAATTTGACCATCTAATATGATTGCACATTTGGTACCAAGATAAAAAGCTTCGTAAGAATCATGAGTAACTATTATTGTTGTAATTTTTAATTTACTTAATATTTTTTTTAATCTTACTTGAATTTCTTCTTTAAAACTTTGATCTACATTAGATAGCGGCTCATCTAAAAGTAAAAGGTCAGGCTGTGTTAATAGCGATCTTGCTAGTGACGCTCTTTGCGCCTCCCCTGCACTAATTTCATGAGGATATTTTGGTAATATTTTTTCTATATCAAGAAAATCTACAATCTCTTTAAAACTAAGCTTTTTCTTTCTTTTTCCTTTATTTCTCTCAGTGCCTAATAAAATATTTTTTTCAACAGTGTAATGAGGAAATAGACTGTTGTCCTGAAAAGCTAAAGATACGTTTCTATCTTCAGGTTCTATATTTTTATCTTTAGACGATAATAATTTTCCGTTTAATTTTATTGAACCTTTATCAATTTTTTCTAAACCAGCTATAGTTCTAAGTATTGTAGTTTTTCCAATTCCTGAAGGACCAAGAATACATAAGGTATCCCCTTCATTTTCAATCGCAAAA
>CACJIB010000031.1 GCA_902593405.1 uncultured Pelagibacteraceae bacterium
AGTTCTACAACTTCAGCACAAAGGTGAAGTTGATATGCTAGAAGAAACATATTTAAAAATAATCTCAGCTAAAACTGCTGAGTTATTTGCAGCAGCAACTAAAGTTGGTGCAATTTTATCTGATGCAGAAAATAAAGAAAAAGATGCTTTAGAATTTTATGGAAGAAACTTGGGATTAACTTTTCAAATAGCAGACGACACACTAGACTATAATGCTGAGCTCAAACTATTTGGTAAAAAAATTGGTCAAGATTTTTTTGAAGGAAAAATTACCTTACCAATAATTTTACTTTTTCAAAAATTAGGAAATGATGAAAAGAAAATTTTATCAAATATTTTTAATAAAAAGTTAAGAACTAAAGATGACTTTAATGAAATTATTGCTCTTATAAATAAGTATAAAATAATTCAGGAATGCTATCAAAAAGCACAACACTATATAAATTTAGCTTCAAATTCTCTAAGTGTATTTAAAGACTCTGAAGAAAAAAACATTCTTAAAAGATTAACATCATTTAGTTTATCAAGAAATTTTTAAGGACTTAATAAAGACTTTATCCACTTCCCAGAGTTATCTTTATTATATTTTAATCTCTCGTGGATTCTGTTCTCACCATCTAGCCAAAATTCAATACTATCTGGTGATAAAATCCATCCAGACCAGTGACTTGGTCTTGGTACATCTGATTGGTTGCTATATTTTTTTATGTAATCTTGTATAGATTTTAACAATTGTTCTCGCGAATTTAATTCTTCACTTTGCTTAGAAGCCCATGCTCCTATCCGACTTTCATACGCCCTAGATGAATAATATTCATCTGCAACCTGATCAGAAACTAATGAAACCTTTCCATTAATTCTTATTTGTCTTAGGAGACTTTTCCAATGGAAACACATTGCAGCATACGGATTTTCTTTTAATTCATTTCCCTTTTGACTATTTAAATTTGTATAAAATACAAATCCATCTTTGTTGAAATCTTTAAGTAAAACCATTCTAACTGAAGGGATGTTGTTTTTATCTGATGTAGCCAAAGCAACAGCGTTTGGATCATTTGGCTCAGTTTTCTTTGCTTCCTCCATCCATTCATGAAATAAATGAATTGGATCATCTATATCAAGAAAGCAACTATTAAGACCTAAAGAGTTTTTTTGATTCATAATTTAAACAAAATAATCTATATAATATAAATAATGTCATTTAATACTTTTGGAAAGCTATTTCGTTTCACAACTTGGGGAGAATCTCATGGACCTGCAATTGGTTGTATTGTAGATGGTTGTCCTCCAAACATAAATCTTAAAGAGCAAGATATTCAAACAGAATTAAACAAAAGGAAACCAGGACAATCTAAATTTACAACTCAGAGAAAAGAGGATGACAAAGTTCAAATATTGTCAGGAGTATTTGAGGGTAAAACTACAGGAACACCTATTTCTCTCATAATCTACAACAAAGATATGAGATCCAAAGATTATAGTAATATTAAAGATAAGTTCAGACCAGGTCATGCAGATTTTACTTATTTTAAAAAATATGGAATTAGAGACTATAGAGGTGGTGGCAGATCATCTGCTAGAGAAACTGCAGCAAGAGTTGCGGCTGGTGCAATAGCAAAAGTTGTACTTCAAAAAAAATTAGGTAAAAAATTTAAAGTAATTGGTGCAGTAACTCAACTAGGAATTCTTGGATGTGATACAAATCAATGGAACGATAAAGTAATTTCAAAAAATCCATTTTTTTGTCCAGATAAATCAATGATTAAATTATGGGAAAAATATTTGCTTGGTGTAAGAAAATCAGGATCCTCATGTGGAGCAGTGATTGAAATAAGAGCGAGAGGTATCCCAGTTGGTTTAGGTGCTCCAATTTATTCAAAATTGGATACTGACATAGCTTCAGGTCTGATGAGTATTAATGCGGTTAAAGGTGTAAATATTGGAGCAGGAATGAACTCAGCACAATTAAGTGGAGAACAAAATTCAGATGAAATTTCTTCAAAAGGAAATAAATTAAAATTCAATTCAAATAAAGCGGGTGGAATTCTTGGTGGAATTTCTACGGGCCAAGAAATTATTGCATCTTTTGCTGTCAAACCAACATCGTCAATTTTAACTAGTAGAAAAACTATAAATAAATTTGGGAAAAATACTTCAATATCTGTTAAAGGTAGACATGATCCTTGTGTAGGAATTAGAGCTGTACCAATTGGTGAAGCTATGATGAACTGTGTTTTACTTGACCACTACTTAATGAATAAAGCCCAATGTAGTTAGCTTAAATTAATTTTTCACAACTCTTATTGTTCCCTTTTGAAACAAAATATCAGCAATTTTCTTAGAAATTTGAGAACTGTTTAATCCAGCTTTATCGTACATTTTTTTTGGATCATCTTGTTCAATGAATTCATCTGGTAAAGTCAGTGATCTAAATTTTAATCCTTTATCAAATACTCCTCTTTCAGCTAATAAATTTTTAACATGAGAGCCGAAACCACCTATTGATCCCTCTTCAATAGTTATCATAAGCTCATGTTCCTTAGCAGATTTTAGTATAAGTTCTTCGTCTAAAGGCTTTACAAATCTGGCATCTATCAAAGTTGTTGAAACCCCTTTTGCTTTTAATTCCTCTACAGCTAACTTGCACTCCTCAAGTCGAGTACCGAGGTTTAAAATACAAACTTGTGTCCCTTGTTGAACGACTCTTCCTTTACCAATTTCAATTTTTTCGTCTATTGATGGGAGATCAGCACCTACTCCAGTTCCTCTTGGATATCTAATTGCAGAAGGTCTGTCATTTATATCAACTGAAGTATTAATCATTTTAACTAGTTCAGCTTCATCACTTGCTGCCATTACTACAAAGTTTGGTAAAGTTGATAAGTAAGTTATATCAAATGAACCAGCATGTGTTGACCCATCAGCACCAACTAATCCTGCTCTATCTATCGCAAATCTAACTGGTAAACTTTGGATGGCAACATCGTGGACAACTTGATCATATGCTCTCTGTAAAAATGTAGAATAAATTGCAGCATATGGTTTGTATCCCTCGGTTGCGAGACCAGCTGCAAAAGTTACAGCATGTTGTTCCGCTATTCCAACATCAAACATTCTATTTGGAAACTCCTTGCCAAAAATATCCATGCCAGTCCCTCCAGGCATCGCTGCTGTTATTCCTACTATTTTGCTATCTTTTTTAGCATGTTTAACTAAAGTGTTTGCAAATACTTTTGTGTAAGCTGGAAGGTTTGATTTGCTCTTTACTTGTTCACCAGTCTCAACATTAAATTTTGACACTCCATGATAATGATCATTTGCTTTTTCTGCATAAGAATAACCTTTTCCTTTTTGAGTTTTGAT
>CACJIB010000032.1 GCA_902593405.1 uncultured Pelagibacteraceae bacterium
TTTTATTGGCAAGGAAAACATTTCAATTAATGGTAAACAATACGAAACTGATCATTTTAAACTTACATCTAAAGATATGACTCTCCCTGAAGATAAAAAATTAAATTTTGATATTTGGCTTGATAAAAAAACTTCAGTTATAGTTAAAGTTACATATAAAAGAATGGGAGATTGGGAGTATCGCTTAAAAAATCTTGAATAAAATTATTTATTCATTTTTTTAAAAAGATCGTTCGCACTTATCCATCCAGCCTCTACTCTAGGACCTACAAACCAATCTGCACACACTCCTAAATTTAATTTAGTATTCCAATAACTTTTGATTTTAAAGGGCCTAGAATTTGAGGAATATTTCCAACCATGATTTAATGAAGTTAATATTTTTGTTTTTTTAATTCCAGTAAGTTTAAAAAATTGATCTATTAAAATCTTTGAGTTTTTTTCTTTATTTTCTCTATTTTTATTTATTTTTTTATTTGCCCATAGGTTTGTGCTTTGTAAAGTCCATAAATCATTTATACTTTTAAATCTTTTTTTACTATTTTCTTTGGCAGCCCACCCTAAAATTTTGTCGTCAAATAAATAACTTGATATGTTTTTATTTGTTTTTTTTATTTCAATCATAACTGTAATATTTGCATCCATTTTGATTTTTTGCTTGATGAACGGATCTTTTATATATTTTTTTGATAATTTTTTTAATTGTGGGAATGGACAAGTTAATATTAATTTATCATAATATTTTATTTGGTTTTTCTTAAAATCTAATTTCCATTTGTTATTTATAAATTGAATTTTCTCTAACTCACTTTGAAAGTCACATTTTATATTCTTTATCAAATATTTGCTGATATCATTATTACCTTTGCAACCAATTATTTTAATATGATTTTTATTTTCTTTTTTTAATTTGTTTAAAAAAATATGTTTGCCACTCCATTTTTTTAGAATTTTTTTTTACGTAAATTTGTAATAAATTTTTTAAATTGAATTGATTTTGGAGAAATATATTGAGCTCCATGGTCAAATCCTTTTGACTTTTTTAATCTTTTAAAGGAAGATCTGCCACCTGGACCTCGAGCTTTATCATAAATATGTACAATATTTTTTTTGCTTAAAAGATTAGCTATTGTCGCTCCAGAAATTCCAGAGCCAATTACGCAATAACTGCTCATTTTCCTGCAACAGTCATACCTTCTATCATCATAGTTGGTGAATTGACTGAATATTCGAATTCTAAATCATTAGCTAAAGTTATATTTTTAAACATATCCTTAAAATTACCAGCAATAGTTATTTCATTAACAGGATATTTAAATTCTCCATCTTCAACCAAAAAACCAGTTGCCCCTACTGAATAATCTCCTGTTACAAGATTAGATCCATGACCAATAGTCTCAGTAATATAAAGACTTTTTGAATTCTTTTTTAGAAGATCTTCGTAGGTTATATTTCCATTTTCAAAATATAAATTAGTAGTTCCGCCACTTCTTCCATTTGATTTTAAATTTAATTTTTTTCCATTATAAGTGTCGACAAGGTAATTTTTAAGTATTCCATTCTCTACAAGTTGTATTGTATTGGAATTTACACCCTCTGAATCAAAGTTTTGGGAACCCATTCCTTTAATTATATCTGGTTTATCAATTACATTTATCGAATTGGCAAAAACCTGTTGATCAATTTTACCCTTCAAAAATGAAGTACCTCTTGCAATTGCAGATGCAGATATTGCACTTGCAAAAACACTTAACATTCCTTTTGAAATTCTTTTATCAAAAATTATGCTTATCTTCTCGCTTCCAATTTTGTTGGGACTTAATTTTCTAATAGTTTGCTTGGCAGCTTTATTTCCAAGATCTGATGCTTGCTTAATATCAGACAAATGACGTTTGCTTGAAAATTCATAGTCTCTTTCCATGCTATTTTCATCTTTTGCAACTGTTACGCAAGAAGTAGTAAAAGATGAAGTTTTATAACCATCACAAAAACCGTAACTATTAGCTAATATAAAATTTGATTTATTTTCAGTAAAACTAGATTCTGTATTTATAATTTGCTTATTTGATGAAGCAGCCTCCTCTAAATCTTTTAAATATTTTATTTTTTTATCATTTTCGAATCTTGTTTCATCATACAAATTAAGGCTACTAATTTGTTTGGCTAATAAATCTTTTTCAGGCAAAGAATTAAATTCATCCTCTGGTGTAATTTTTGTAGTCTCAAAGCACTTTTCAATTAAAGTTTTTATATTTTCATCTAGTAAATTTGATGATGAAATTGATGATCTTCTTTTACCTAAATAAGTTTCTATACTTAATGCCAATCCATCTGATCTATCTGAGGCTTCTAATGATTTATTTCTAAAATTAACTGTTTCTGAAATTGAGTGACCAACTGTAACACTTGCATCAGTTGCTCCCATTTTTTTTGCTAAATCCAAACAATATGAAGCTTTTGATTTTAGAAATTCTTGATCCTTAACCATAATTTAAAGTTTTGTTCCACCAACTGTCATTTTATCAATCAAAATTGAAGGTTGAGCAACTCCCACTGGAACTCCTTGTCCTGCCTTTCCACAAGTTCCTATGCCTGGATCTAACATCATATCATTTCCTACCATCGATACTTCTTTAAGTATTGATGGTCCATCACCAATAAGTGTTGCACCTTTAATTGGAGATCCAATTTTACCATTATTTATTTCGTAAGCCTCAGTGCAATTAAATACAAATTTTCCAGATGTAATATCTACCTGGCCACCTCCAAAACTTACTGCAAAAATTCCTTTATCAACAGATTTGATCATTTCATCTTGAGTTTGATTGCCACTTAACATCATTGTATTTCTCATTCTTGGTAACACGATATGTCTATAATTTTCTCTTCTTCCTGATCCGGTAGATTTTGTATTCATTAATCTTGCATTATGTCTGTCTTGCATAAAATTTTTGAGAATACCATTTTCAATTAAAACTGTTCGCTCAGTTGGTGTTCCCTCATCATCAATTGTTAAACTACCTCTTCTATTATCTATCGTACCATCATCAACAATTGTTACTCCCTCACTTGCAACTTTTTCACCCATAAGATCATGAAATGCTGATGTTTTTTTTCTATTAAAATCTCCTTCAAGACCATGACCAATTGCTTCATGAATTAATATAGCTGGCCAACCAGGTCCTAAAACTACTTTCATCTCACCAGCAGGTGCTGGT
>CACJIB010000033.1 GCA_902593405.1 uncultured Pelagibacteraceae bacterium
TGGAATTATTATAAAACCAATTTCACTAAAATAATACAAACTGATAAAAATATTAACCAATACTGAGATCAAGGAAATGTAAAATGGAGTTTTGGTATCATGGTTTGCAAAGAAAAAACTTGAAAAAACTTTTATCAATGCAAAAGCAGGCAGACCTAAAGCAAAGTAATATAAAGCTAGGCTTGAGTTACTCACCGAATTTTCATTGAAAGACCCATAGCCAAATAAAGCTGAAATAATTTGTTCTGATCCTATGATTAAAGCGATAGTTGCTGGAAGACTTAAGAATAAACTTAATTCAAGAGCTTTATTTTGTATAAGCAAAATCTTATTTTTTTTTCTAGATTGAATATGTTTTGAAAGCTGCGGAAGTATTACAACACCTATAGCAATGCCAGCTATAGCTAGGTTAATTTGATAAATTCTATCTGCATAATATAAATAAGAAACTGCACTTGCTTGAAATGATGCAATTATTGTACCTACTAAAATATTAATTTGGGTAACTCCAGAGGAAAAAATGCTTGGTAAAAGTTTTTTAAAAAAAAACTTAACTTTATTACTTACTTTTAATTTGTAATTAAATTCAAGCGAGTAATATTTTGATACATATTTATATAAAAAATATTAATTGTAAAAAACCAGCAAAAGAAACACCATAAGATAAATAATAAACTAATTGATCACCTAAAGATTTAGAAAAAATCAATACTAAAATTAAAACAATATTTAAAATTATTGGGGCTGCAGCTGCAGCTGCGAATTTATTGTGTGAATTTAAGATTGCAGAAAAAAATGAGGCTAAGCAAATAAAAAATAAAAAAGGAAAAGTAATTCTTGTTAAATTAATTGCTACCTCCATTTTTTCTAAATCACCCACAAATCCTGGGGCAATAATTGAAACAAATGCAGGCATGAAAATTTCAATTATTATTGTTAAAAATAACAACCCTAAAAAAAGGAGATTAAAAATATCGTTAGCAAATTTATTTGATTGTTTTTTTCCCTTAGTAATTTCTGATGAATAACTTGGAACAAATGCTGCATTAAAGGTGCCTTCAGCAAACAATCTTCTAAAAGTATTTGGAATTCTAAATGCTACAAAAAAAGCATCAGCCAACATCCCTGTTCCTAGAAAAATTGCTATTAAAATATCTCTTAAATAACCAAGCAATCTACTAATGATAGTATAAAAACCAAATGTGCCTGTTGACTTAAGTAAGTTCATAAATCATATTAGTCTTAATTTTACCCCAATTGTACACTTATTGTTATCAGAAATGAAAAAAACAAAAATTGATCATTACACAGATAAAGAGGCTTTAGATTTTCATAAAGACAAAAAACCAGGCAAGATTGAGATTATTTCTTCAAAAAATATGACGACTAAGCGTGATCTCGCTTTAGCTTACTCTCCAGGAGTTGCGGCCCCAGTAAAAAAGATAAGTGAAAATCCAGATGCAGCATATGATTACACAAGTAAAGGAAACCTTGTTGCTGTAATAAGTAATGGCTCAGCAATATTAGGGATGGGAAATTTAGGTGCTCTTGCATCAAAGCCTGTGATGGAAGGAAAGGCTGTATTATTTAAAAGATTTGCAGATATTGATTCGATTGATTTAGAGATTGATTGTAAAGATACAGACGAAATCATAAATTCAATTAAAAATTTTGCACCAAGCTTCGGTGGAATAAATTTAGAAGACATAGCAGCCCCAGATTGTTTTATAATAGAACAGAAATTAAAAGAAATTTTGGATATTCCAGTTTTTCATGATGATCAACATGGAACAGCAATTATAACTACCGCAGCATTAATTAATGCCTTGGATATTTGTGGTAAATCAATAAAAAAAATTAAAGTTGTAGTTAATGGTGCTGGAGCTTCAGCACAAGCTTGTACTGAGTTATTTAAAAACTCAGGAGTAAAATCTGAAAATATAATTATGCTAGACAGAAAGGGTGTTATTTACGAGGGAAGAACAGAAGGAATTGATCAATGGAAATCCAGATACGCGGTTAAAACTAAACATAGAACTTTAAAGGATGCTATTAAAGGCGCAGATGTTTTTTTAGGATTGTCTGCAAAGGGTGTTCTAAAAAAAGAGATGGTTAAATCTATGGCAAAAAACCCAGTTATATTTGCTTGTGCTAATCCTGATCCAGAAATTACCCCAGAGGAAATCGAAAAAGTTAGAAATGATGCAATTGTTGCTACAGGGAGGTCAGATTACCCCAATCAAGTGAATAATTTAATTGGATTTCCTTATATTTTTCGAGGAGCTTTAGATGTTAGATCCAAAACAATAAATGAAGAAATGAAAGTCGCTGCTGCTAATGCAATAGCTAAGCTTGCAAGAGAAGATGTTCCAGACGAAGTGGTTGCAGCTATGGGTGGAGAAAGACCTCATTACGGAAAAGATTATATTATTCCATCCACATTTGATCCAAGATTAATTAGTGTAATTCCAGCAGCCGTAGCAAAAGCAGCTATAGATAGTGGAGTAGCTAGGCAAAATATAGATGATTTTGAAGTCTATAAAGATCAACTTAAACAAAGACTAGACCCAACAGTAACCATCATGCAAGGTATAAACTCATTTATTAAGAAAAATCAGAAAAGAATAGTTTTTGCAGATGGTGAAGATGAAAATACTTTAAAAGCCGCTATAGCATTTAAAAATTCAAAATTAGGTGTTCCAATCTTGGTTGGTAAAGAAAGTAAAATTAAAGAACAGATTAAAAATATTGGTTACAGTGAAAATTTTGATATTGAGATTGTTAATTCAAAAGATGAAGAAAAAAGAAAAAGATACGTAAAACATTTATTTGAAAAATTGCAAAGAGAACAAGGATTATTAGAACGAGATTGTGACAGAATGATTAGAAATGATAGGGTTGTCTGGGCTACTAGTATGGTTGCCTGCGGTGATGCTGATGGTGCTGTAACAGGCAATAC
>CACJIB010000034.1 GCA_902593405.1 uncultured Pelagibacteraceae bacterium
ATGTGAAGAACCCCAATAGTTCTTTTAATATTATTTTTATTATGAACACATAAATTTGTAATTTTTTTTTTATTCATAATTAACAATGCCTCTGAAGCCAGCATATTTTCATCAATGCTCATAGGTTTTTTTGTCATACAGCTTTTAATTTTTAAATTATTTATTTTCCTTTTTTTTCTTAGTAGTCTTTTTAAGTCACCATCAGTAAATACACCAGTATTTAATCCCACAGAATTTGTAACAACTAAGAAACCAAGTTTTTTTTGATTTATTATTTTTATTGCATTTATCATTGAATTATTTTCTTTTATAAATGGAATTTTGTTTTTAGTTAACATCAAATCACCAGCTGTTTTTAATTTATTACCAAGCGATCCTGAAGGATGATATTTTTTAAAATCTAATTTACTAAATTTTTTTTTTTCCATGAGAGCTATAGCTAAAGCGTCCCCAATTGACAATTGTGTAGTAGTACTTGAAGTAGGCACAATACCATGTCCAGATTCTTCAACTTCTGGAATATTTAATCTAATATTTGAAGCCTTGTACAAAATTGAATTTTTATTTGACATAATACCAATTAAAAAAATTTTAGATGATTTTGAAAATTTAATAATATTTCTTAGTTCATTTGTGTTTCCAGAATTACTTATTAATATAAGAATATCTTCTTTTGTTATTCTTCCCAAATCTCCATGAGAACAATCATTTGCAGAAACTGTAAATGATGGCGTTCCAACAGAAGATAAAGTGGCTGATATTTTTGAAGCTATGATTCCACTTTTGCCCACACCACAAATTATGACCTTAGAATTACATTTTGCTATAGCGTTTACAGCACTATGAAATGATAAATTTACAGAATTTTTTAATTTTTTTAGTGCTTTAATCTGTAAATCAATTACTTGTTTCGCGGTAGCTATTGTATCTTTACTCATTTTTAGTGAGACCAAATATCATCCTTAAATAGTGCTAAGTCAAGATCGACACGTGTTTTTAAAAATTTAAGGCAATCATGATATAGTTTTATTCTATTTTCTCTTTCTAAAATTTTATTTAAATTTTCATGTATTTTATGTAAGTATATAACATCATTAGCACAATATTTAATTTGTGCTGGTGTTAATTCACCCCCAAAGTCTGAATTTTGAAATTGTTTGCTTATGTCAACTCCAATAAACTCTTTAATCAATGTTTTAAGTGAGTGATTATCAGAATAACTTCTTGCTAAGCGACTAGCAATTTTTGTATCCAATATATTTTTAGTCTCGACTTTTAAATAGTATTTAATATGGGCGATGTCAGCTCTACCATAATGAAAAATCTTAGTAATATTTTCATCACTTAAAATTTTAGCCAAATTGGGTGCATTATAACTTTCTCTATTAAATTGAACTATGTGTGCGTCTGAATTTCCTGATGATATTTGAATTAAACAAAGTGGGTCACGTCTTACGTTTAAACCCATAAATTCTCCATCCACCGCAATTATATTGCCTAAATTTAAATCATTTGGTAAATCGTTTTGATACAATTGAATATTATTACTCATTTTAAATATATATATATATGAAAGGAAGAAATTGTCTAATTTTTGGTGGAAGTGGTCAAATTGGTCGTAACTTAATAAGAAAGCTTACCAAGAGAAACTACAAGGTTACAGTAGTAACGAGAAACATTCATCAAAAGAGTTATATTATTAAAACTCAGGCTAATGCTGGTTATATAGATATTGTTGAATCTAATATATTTGATGAGGATAAAATTAGAAAACTTTTTCAAAAAGCTGACATTTGTATTAATTTAATTGGAATATTATTTGAAAAAAAAAATGGAAATACTTTCAAAAATATTCATACTATTTTTCCTTCATTATTAGCCAAGCTTTGTAAGGAATATAATATTAAACATTTTATTCACTTATCTGCTTTAGGAATAAACGAAGCTACAGACTCAGAATATGCAAAAAGTAAATTATTAGGAGAGGAGCAGATTCTAAAAAATTTTCCACTAGCTACTATAATTAGGCCTTCAATTGTTTATTCAGTAGATGATAATTTTACTACTAATTTTATGACTTTATTAAATAGTCTTCCGTTTTTTCCACTTTATTATAATGGAAAAACAAAATTTTCACCAATTCATTGTTCTGATCTAACCGATGTGATTTTCCACATAGTTTCAAATAGCGTCTACTCTAAAATAATTGAATGTGTTGGACCTGAAATAATTACATTTAAGGAAATAATCCAGAAATTATTAATTTTAATCGGAAAAAAAAGAATTTTACTCCCTTTACCTTTAATGATTGCAAATGGTACAGCTAAAATTTTTGAATATATGCCAAACCCCATTCTTACTAGGGATCAACTAAAACTTTTGAGATATGATAATATTAAGTCAGGAAGATATAAAACTAATTCAGATATTGGTGTACCTAGCATCAAGTATTTTGATACAGAGGTTAAGAAATATAGTTATAT
>CACJIB010000035.1 GCA_902593405.1 uncultured Pelagibacteraceae bacterium
CATGGTTTGCATTTCCAATGCCACTTCAATATGGAATTGATTTTGTACCTGGTGCAATAATTCTAATGTTGTTTATGTCAGTTGTTACAACAATTGAAACAATTGGAGACATAAGTGCTACTACTATGGGTGGTGCTAAACGAGAAGCAACAGATAAAGAAATATCAGGTGGAATTATGGCGGATGGTGTAGGTACTGCATTTGGTGCAATATTTAATGCGATGCCAAATACATCTTACTCACAAAATGCTGGACTAGTTGCGTTTACAGGAGTTGTAAGTAGACACGTTGGAACTATAGCTGGAATAGTTTTGGTTCTTATGGGATTATTTCCAAAATTAGGTGGAATAATTGCAGCGATGCCAGAGTCTGTGATAGGTGGAGCAGCAATTATTATGTTTGGTATGATTGTGGCTGCTGGTATTAAATTGATTTCAAGGGCAGAAATGGATCAAAGAAATTTATTAATCTTAGCTCTTTCTTTGTCTTTTGGAATTGGGATGTCATTGTTACCAGACTTTGTGAAAAATATTCCAGATTTTGGAATAAGTTTAAAACTACTGTTAACAACTGGACTTATACCTGCTGGATTATTAGCATTTGCTTTGAATGCTATAATGGCAAAGAAATAACTAATTAAAACTTGTGGGGAGAAATCCCCACAAGCAAGGTTTAAGACTTATTTAATTTCAATAAGCTTCTTTTTTTTATGTTCTGGAATTATTCTTTCACAAGATATTGTTAAAAGACCATCTTTAAGTTCAGCACCATTAACTTTTACATCATCAGCAATAGTGAATGATCTTGCGAATTGTCTTTGAGAAATACCTTTATGTATAATTTCTCCATTAACATCACTGTCCTCAGACTTATTAACTTGTTTTGTTCTTACTGTTAATAAATTGTCCTCGAACTCAACCTCAACGTCTTTTTTGCTAAATCCAGCCAATGCTACTTCAATTGCATAGTTGTCTTTACCTGTCTTTCGGATGTTGTATGGTGGATAATTTGACTGCATCGTCAAATTCCCATTTCCCAACATATTTTCAAATTGGTCGAACATGTCATCAAAACCAATTGAAAAAGGTCTAAGTGAGTTAAATATAGATAGATCCTTACTTGTCATAATATCCTCCTTTGTTAAGCAAGTTTATTTATGTAAGCCCCATTAGGCGACTTACTAAGTTTATATGGGAATTAATTTGTTTTTTTCAAGATTTAAAGTGTACTAAATTTTTTTTGAAATTTTTAATGCAAATGCATAGTCAATAGCAATTTCTTCTATTGCACCATCTCTTCCTGATTTTCCACCATGACCAGCATTCATTTCGGTTTTCAAGAGAAGCAAATTATTATCTGTTTTATAGTCTCTAAGTTTTGCTGTGAACTTTGCAGGTTCATCAAATAAAACTCTATTATCACTTAAACTTGTTGTAATAAAAATATGTGGATAATCCATTTTTTTAATATTGTTGTAGGGTGCATATGAAAAAATATAATCAAAGTGTTCTTTATTCTCTTTTGCATTTCCAAATTCGTCAAATTCTCCAACAGTTAAAGGTAAAGAATGATCTAGATTTGTTGTTAAAGAATCTACAAAAGGAACAGCCATAATAATTCCTAAAAATAATTCAGGAGATTGATTGACTACAGCTCCCATTAATAATCCTCCAGCTGAACCACCCATTCCAATAATATTTCCTTTTGACGTATAATTCTTTTCGATCAAATATTTTGCTGCGTAAATATAATCTTCAAAAGTATTTTTTTTGTTTGTTAATTTTCCCTCTTTCCACCACTTCATACCTTTTTCCATACCACCTCTGATATGAGCTGTAGCCCAAATTATATCTCTATTGATAAGACTTAATCTTGTAGAAGAAAAACTTGGGGACATAGAATTTCCATAAGATCCATATCCATACAATAAAACATTTGCAGACCCATCAATTTTTGTTTTTTTGTGTCTAGTAATTGTTAATGGAACCATTCTTCCGTCATGAGATTTAAACTCAATTCTCTCAACAATATAGTCATCTTTATTATGACCAGATGGGATCTCTTGTTCTTTAACAAGTTCTTTAGATTTTGTTGCTAAATTATATTTAAATACTCTAGAAGGAGTTTTAGGTGAGGAGTATCCTAAATGAACTTCATCAGTGTTTCTATCTTTTTGAATTAAGCTTACTCCTGGAACATAAACAGATTCATCAGAAAAAATTAATTCTTCTTCTATATTTGTAGAAATATTTTTGACAAATAATTTATCTAGTGCATCTGATGTTTCACCACGAATAATCCAATTTTTTAGGAATGTTAATCCTCCAATTAAAACTTCATCTTTTGCTGGAATATATGTTTGCCAATTTTGATTTTCTAAATTGTCACAAATATCAATTTTAAAGTCTTCAGCATTTTTATTTGTATGATTATAAAATTTACCTTCCCATGAATTAACAGAATATAG
>CACJIB010000036.1 GCA_902593405.1 uncultured Pelagibacteraceae bacterium
ATTATTTTATTAATTTTATTTTTTTTAAATACTAGTTTTGCTGAAATTGTTAACAATGTTAAAATTTCTGGAAATAAAAGAATTTCAAAAGATACAATACTAGTATTAGGCGGCATAAATGTTGGCAGTGATTATACAGAAAATTCTTTAAATGAGTCTTTAAAGAATCTTTATGAGACTGATTTTTTTAAAAATATTAATTATGATTTAAATGATGGTTTATTGACAATTGTAGTTGAAGAAAATCTTGTAATAGAAAAATTGAACATAAACGGAATTAAAAAGAAAAGTTTTGTCGAACAATTGTATTCTGCTCTATCTCTTAAAGATAGAATGTCTTTTACAGAATTTAAATTTAAGAAAGATATTACTTTAATTAACAATATACTAAAATCTAACGGTTATTATTTTTCTACTATAGATATCACGACAGAAACTAATGAGCAGCTTAATTCTATAGTCATTAATTTAGATATTAATCTAGGAAAAAAAGCTAAAATTAAAGATATTGTATTTATAGGTGATAAAAAGTTTAAAGATAAAAAATTATTAGAAATAATAGCGTCAGAAGAATATAAATTTTGGAAATTTATCACAAATAAAGTTTATCTTAATCAGTCTTTAATTAATTTAGACAAAAGACTACTTGAGAATTATTATAAAAATAACGGTTATTATGAAGTAAAAATACTAAATTCATTCGCTGAACTAGATAATGATGGTTTTTTTAAAATTATTTTTAATATTGATTCGGGTAAAAAATATTATTTTAATGATTTTACGTTAAAATTACCAGTTGATTATGATCAAAAAGATTTTGTTGATGTGGAAAAAATATTCGATAAATTAAAAAATGAAGAATATTCAATAGATAACTTAGATTTAATTTTAGAAGCAATAGATGAAATTGCATCTTTAAGATTATACGATTTTATAAAAGTTGATGTTAATGAAAAAGTAATTAACAACAATAAGATAAATTTTACTTTTTTAGTCGAAGATTCAGAAAAATTTTATGTTGAAAAAGTAAATATTTTAGGAAATTTTAATACAATTGAAGAAGTTATACGAAATAAGTTAATTGTTGATGAAGGTGATCCATATAATGAATTACTTCACAATAAATCAATTAATGAAATTAAATCCTTAGGAATATTTAAAAAAGTCGACTCAGAAATTTCAAATGGCAGTAGCCCTAATACAAAAATATTAAATATCTTAGTTGAAGAACAGCCAACAGGTGAATTATCTTTAGGTGCCGGATATGGAACCGATGGTGGTGTTTTTGGTGGTGGTTTAACTGAGAAAAATTTTTTAGGAAAAGGAGTAACTCTAAAGTCTGATTTTCAAATTTCATCAGATGGCGTTAAAGGATCAATAATATATTCAAAACCTAATTTTAACTATACAGATAATACTCTTACTACGGCAGTAAAATCTACATCACAAGATAAACTTTCTACTGCTGGATATAAAATAACTACTGTTGGAGCTTCTTTAGGGACAGCCTTTGAACAATATGATAATTTTTTCTTTCGTCCAGAAATAGATTTTACTCAAGAAGATTTAACAACTAACTCATCGGCATCTTCTGCATTAAAAAAACAAGAAGGTTCATACAGCGATTTTTATTTTAATTATGGATTGTTTTATGACACAAGAGACTCATCTTTTAATCCAAAAAAAGGTAATTTTGTTAGTTTTACTCAAGATTTGCCAATTATATCGAATGATAATGAAGTTAAAAATACTTTAATTTTGACTAAATACAAATCCTTGAAACGTTCAGATGATATGATTGGAAAGATAAGCTTTTATATAAGTGCTATAAATTCTTATGATGGATCCGATGTAAGAATCTCAAAAAGAAATAGAATACCTTCAAATCGATTAAGAGGTTTTGAAAAAGGAAAAATTGGACCAATAGATGGTGCTGATTTTGTGGGTGGTAATTATGCTTCAGCTCTTAATTTATCAACAAATATACCTGGAGTTTTAACTACAATTGAAAGTTTAGATTTTAAATATTTTTTGGATGTCGGAAATGTCTGGGGTGTAGATTATGATAGTTCAGTAAATGAATCCAATGGCTTACGAAGCTCTACTGGAATAGCAATAGACTATTTATCCCCTATAGGACCAATGAATTTTTCATGGGCATTACCAATAACCAAGGAGTCATCTGATAAAACAGAAGTATTCAGATTTAATTTAGGAACTACATTTTAATGAGAGTGTTCTTCTTTTTTTTTACTTTCTTTCTTATATTTACAACCCAATTAAATGCTAGTGAAAAAATTGTATTTATAGATATAAATTTTATCTTTAATAATTCTGATGCTGGAAAAGATCTTAAAAACAAAATATCAGAAAAAAATGAAAAAATAAATAATGAAATTAATAAATTTAAAATTGACATAG
>CACJIB010000038.1 GCA_902593405.1 uncultured Pelagibacteraceae bacterium
AGATTAGAGCAAGAAATGAATAAAATATCTCAAAGATTGGAGAACAAAAGTTTTGTAGACAGAGCTCCAAAAGAGATTGTTGAACAAGAAAAAAATAATTATAATAATTTAAAGAATGATATTGAGAAAATATCAGTAACAATAAAGGGTATATAATGGCTAAATTCAATAAAAAGAAACTTCCAAGCAGACATACATCATTAGGGGCAGATAGAGCTCCACACAGATCGTTTTATTATGCTATGGGAGAAACTGAGAAAGATGTGGCTAAACCCTTTGTTGGTGTGGTTTCTACATGGAATGAGGCCGCTCCATGTAACATTGCTTTAATGAGACAAGCTCAATCAGTTAAGAAAGGAGTTAGAGCAAATGGTGGAACCCCAAGAGAATTTTGTACAATAACCGTAACTGACGGTATTGCAATGGGGCATGAAGGAATGAAGTCTTCGTTGATATCTAGAGAAGTAATCGCTGATTCAGCAGAACTTACGGTTAGAGGTCATTGTTATGATGCTTTAGTTGGTATTGCTGGATGTGATAAATCTTTACCAGGTCTAATGATGTCTATGGTTAGATTGAATGTGCCGAGTGTATTTATATATGGGGGATCAATCCTTCCAGGGAGATACAAAGGAAAAGACGTAACAGTTGTAGATGTATTTGAGGCAGTTGGAAAACATTCAACAGGTCAAATGTCTGCTGCAGAACTTAGAAAATTAGAATTAGTTGCTTGTCCTAGTGCAGGTGCTTGTGGTGGACAATTTACTGCAAATACAATGGCATGTGTATCTGAAGCCATTGGATTAGCACTTCCTTATTCTGCAGGAACACCAGCTCCATATGAAGAAAGAGATAAATACGCAAAAGCTAGTGGTAAAACAGTTATGAACCTTTTGAAAAAAGGAATTAAACCAAGAGATATTGTTACAAGAAAAGCTTTAGAAAATGCTGCAACAGTTGTTGCCGCTACAGGTGGATCTACAAATGCAGGATTACATTTGCCCGCTATTGCAAATGAAGCAGGAATTAAATTTGACTTAATGGATGTTGCTAAAATTTTTAAAAGAACACCGTATCTTGCAGATTTAAAACCAGGTGGAAAATATGTTGCAAAAGATATGTGGTTAGCAGGTGGTGTTCCAATGTTATTAAAAACTTTATATGAAGGTGGATATATTCATGGTGATTGTATGACAGTTACTGGGAAAACTATGAAAGAAAATTTAAAAGGTATTAAATTTAATCCAAAACAAAAAGTAATGAGATCTTATAAAAATCCATTATCACCAACTGGAGGTGTTGTTGGATTAAAAGGAAACTTAGCTCCAGAAGGTGCCATTGTTAAAGTTGCAGGACTTAAAAAATTACAATTTACTGGAAAAGCAAGATGCTTTGAAAATGAGGAAAGTGCAATGAAAGCTGTTCAAAGCAAAAAGTATAATGATGGTGATGTAATTATAATTAGATACGAAGGACCAGTAGGTGGTCCAGGTATGAGAGAAATGTTATCTACAACAAGTGCAATTTATGGACAGGGAAAAGGGGAGAAAGTAGCCCTTATTACCGATGGTAGGTTCTCTGGAGCCACAAGAGGCTTTTGTGTGGGTCACGTAGGCCCTGAGGCCGCTCTAGGGGGTCCTATAGGCCTTTTACGAACAGGAGATATCATCGATATCGATGCCAAAAAAGGAACAATCAACGTAAGACTTTCTAAAAAAGAATTAGCTACAAGAAAAAGAAAATGGAAAGCTAGAAAATCAGATTTTGGATCAGGTACTTTATGGAAATATGCACAAACAGTTGGACCTGCATATTTAGGAGCACCAACTCATCCAGGTAAGAAAAAAGAAGTTAAGGATTATTCAGAGATTTAATGAAAATTCGTCCAGTTATTTTATGTGGAGGTGCTGGAACTCGACTTTGGCCAAATTCTAAAAAACATCAAGCAAAACAGTTTATTGATTTTGGTAGTTGGACTTTGCTTGGAAAAACACTTGAGAGAACAAAAGCATCAATATTTGATGCTCCAGTTATAAGTACAAATAAAAAATATCTTAAACAAATAAAACAACATCTTAGAAAGTATAAAATAAATAATTATAAAATTGTT
>CACJIB010000039.1 GCA_902593405.1 uncultured Pelagibacteraceae bacterium
GGATTGTAATATTGGTTGACCATTATCTAAGTATTTGTCAACTAGATGAATAGTATTGCCTGTTACATTTGCTCCAAACTCCAAGCATCTTTCAAAAATTTTTTTTGAGGGATATTTCGATCTAGGTTCATTTATAAAATACTTTCCTCTAAATGCAGGTAAAATTGAATGATGACTGTTAAATATTCGCCCCTTGTAAACTTTCAAAAGTTTACCCTCAAGTTTGTGTATAAAGCTGTATGAAATTATATAGTCTATTTTGTTTTTCTTACATATGTCTAAGAGACTATCTGAAGAAAATGATTTTTTAAAATGTCCCAAAATCTGAACTTTGTTTTTTTTAGTAATTTCATTGCATGACTTTTTAAAATCACCATAAAGATAAATTTTTTTTGATAAAACTCTACTTCTTTTAAATATTAAGTTTAAAATTTTTCCTGAACCACTAGTTAAAAATAGAATTTTCATTTATTAAAGTTTACTTAAAATAAGTAGAAAAATTTTCAATTAATGTCTAGTATTGCATATCCAAAACCATCTTTACCAAAAGAGTTTCCGTTGTAAAACATGATATATTGATCTTTTATTTTAATAATTGATGGATATGCAACCATCATTGAATCCCAACCACTTTTTGAAACATCTATTCCAGACAACTTATCTTCTCTTTTCCAATTAATTAAATCATTTGAATATGCTAAGCCTATTCTATAAGACTCAGCTCCGTCTCTAAATCCTTGACTGCCTCTATAGCTAAACCACATATAAAAAGTTTCATCAAGTTTTATAATTGCTGGTTTGCATAATGCTTCAAATTCGTTGTAATTGTTGATTCCAATTTTCCCTTCTTGATGCCATTTCTTGCCGTCTTTAGAGTAGGCATATTTCAAATCATAGGTATGTTCTAATTTTCCATTTATTTTATGCCAACCTGTACCTGAAGAGTACCAAGTATGCCAAATATCGCTTTCTTTAAGCACAAAAGGTGAAGTTGCAGAGTAAAGCTCACTACCATTCCTATCTAAAACAGGCGCACTAGAGTATTTTTTAAAAGACTTACCATTATCTTTGCTAATAGCTAATCCAGTATAATTATTATATGGAACACCAACACTTTGCTGCCATCCACTGTAATAAAGATATAATTCATCATCATTTTTAACAATACAGCTTGGCATTATACCATGTTCATCAAAGGTACCTGCTTTCCCAAGTTCTAAAATAGGTTTGGTATTAACATTGATCAATTGAAAAGTATTTACATCAAAATCCGCATAAAATGGCAGAGTCATTCTAGGATTGGGTCTGCTAGAAAAAAAAATTCTTAGCTTATTCTCTATAATTATTGGAGCCATTATTTGAGCATGCGAATTAAGCATATTTCCCTCACCATTAGGTGAAAATAACAAACCTTTCTTTCGCCAACTAAATTTTTTCATAAATTAAATAAAGTTAAATGTTTTTAAAAAGTCTTCAGAGTTTATTCGAAGCTTATCACTTGGTTTTGTGATTACAACTGAATTTTTAGATACATTTTTAATTACTAAAGAGTTTGCACCAATGAAACTTTTTTTTCCTATTTTAATATTATGTGAAATTAGAGAACCGCCAGCTATAAATGTGTTTTCTCCTATTTCGGATGAGCCCATGATTTTTGATCCTGCTGTTAACCAAGAATTTTTTTTCAATTTTGAATGATGACATATAACTGCCCCTCCCCAAACAAATACGTTATCTTCTAACTCAACATTTGGATGTATTATAGAATCTTTCATCAAAAAACAATTTTTACCTACTTTTAGAGTTAAGTTTTGTTTATGATTTTCATGTATATAAGAAACAAATTTGAATCCTTTTTTTTTGGCTCTATAAAAAATTTTCTCTCTTATTTGATTTAATCTTTGGTACCCTATAGCAACAAAGAAAAGATATTTTGATGGAGAAAATTTTTTTTCTATTGTCTCAAAATCATAGTTGGGAAGTCCTAAAAATTTATTTTTTTTTTTATATTTTTTTTCAACACAGAAACATTCAATTTTATAATTAAATGATTTATCATCAGACATACTATTATAGACTGCTTCAGTGATTTTTC
>CACJIB010000040.1 GCA_902593405.1 uncultured Pelagibacteraceae bacterium
TTTGATGCTGTTTATAGTTTTGGAGGTCTTGGTGAGTTTGAAAATATTAAAGAGTCATTAAAAGAAATGGTCAGGGTCACAAAAATAGGTGGCAAAATTGTAGTTGGTGATGAATCTGTTGCTCCTTGGTTAAGAAAAACAAATTATTATAAAATTTTAAAAAAAACAAACCCACAATTTGAAGAGGAGCTACCAATTTTACATATGCCAGTAGAAGCTAGAGAAACTAATTTAGAATGGGTTTTGGGTCAGTCATTTTATCTTATAGATTTTAAAGTGGGTAATGGTGAGCCCAAAGGTAATTTTGATTTTGTAATACCTGGATTAAGAGGCGGAACTTATAGAACAAGGCATGAAGGAGAAATAGAAGGTGTTTCAAAAAAAGCAAAAGAAAAGCTGTTAACGATATGCAAAAAAAATAAAATTAGTATGCACGAATTTGTATCAAAATTAATTTTGAATTATGAAAAATAATTTAAGAACAGCTATAAATAATATCAAAAACAATGGATATTATGTTTTAAAAAATCAATTTTCAAAAAATATCTGTAAAAAGTTACTAATCTTGACCAAGGAAATTCATAGTTCAAAAAAAAATCAGTTTAAAGATAAAACTTATCTAATGAAAAATACAGATGCAGTACTCAACCTTCAAAATAAGGATATTGCATATATTAAGGCTCTATCATCAAGCAAGGTTCTTGAGGAGATCTTAAAATTCTTTTTAAATGACCAATGGTATCGATCACTTAAGCCAAATTATCCCAACTATATTATTCGCTCTTACGCAGCTAGAAGTTCGATCATTAAAATGCCATTACATATTGATTCATTAATACCATACAAGGGGAATGAAGTTGTTGGAATGCCTTGCTCTATAATTTTAGAAGATCAAAATCTTGATAATGGTTGTACAATTGTTAAACCTGGTTCGCATATGTCAGGCGTGTGGGCTAAACAAAATTCAAAAATTAAACCTATAATATCCAAAGCTGGAGATATAGTTATATGGGATGGAAGAATTTGGCATGGAACAACAGAAAATAAAACTGGCAACAGTCGTTGGGCACTTGTTTCAAATTTTGTGAGATGGTGGGTTAAACAACTTCACGACATTCCAAAGGCTTTACCAAACAAAATTTATAAAAAATTATCAGTTAAAGAAAAAATTATCTTAGGATATTGTAGCTATCCTTTTAAAGATGAGTTTGAGGGTAGTGAAATGAAAAGAGGAATAAAATCTCTTAAATAAATATGAAAGAAACTAAAGGTAAATTCGAGACACTAAGATTTAATCATAGAAGACCAAAATTCTATAACTACTTAAAATATATAAAAAAAAATAGAATTAAGATTGAAGACATATTAGAACATTCAACTGCATATATTGGGCATATGTCACTTAATAGAATTATTACCCTTTACGAAATTTATAAAAAAACTCTAGGACTAAATGGTCATATAGCTGAATTAGGAGTTTACAAAGGATCAGGCTCGCTTCTTTTTGCAAAATTAGTAAAAATTTTTGAATCTGAAACTTTAACTCAAGTTCATGGTTTTGAATGGTTTAAAGGGACTGGGGCCAAAAACTCTAATGACAATAAACTCGTAAAAAAAGGATCATATTCTTATGATAAAAAGAAATTATTAAAATTAATAAATTTGCAGGGGTTTTCAAATATTCTTAAAATTCACGACTTGGATATTATTAAAGATTTAGAAAATTTTTTAAAAAAAAATCCACACCTAAGATTTAAATTAGTATTTTTAGATATAGGCATTAATTCAGTGCTCGATATAGCTATCCCACTGATTTGGAAACGATTAGTTAAAGGTGGTATTTTAATTTTTGATCAATATAACCACGAACTAGCACCTGGTGAAACACTAGCTATCGAAAAACATCTTAAAGGAAAAAAAATTAGAACAATTAAGAATTCTTGGATGCCAAACGCGTATATAATTAAATAAACTTTAATTAGAGGAAAATTAAATTTGAATAAAATCTCAAAAAATATTTTTCTCTATTTTTCAATTTTTCTGTTCGCCTATACACTATATAGAGATCAAATATTTTGG
>CACJIB010000041.1 GCA_902593405.1 uncultured Pelagibacteraceae bacterium
CCCCAATTTAGGTCAAAAGTTCCCCAATACATTGATTTTTTCCATTGAATTTTACTTAACAATATTGGGATAAATTCCTCTAGCAATTCATGTGTGTGCAATTTTTTTAACTTTGTCTTAAAAAAATAAAATTCTCCTTTGTCAGTTTTCTTTTGGTAGAGATCATTTTTTACGATTTTATTTGACCTAACAAACCCCTCTAATGCTGCCTCTGGTGACTTAATATTTGGACCTTTAATCTCTTCAGATTTTAGTACAACATTTTTTTGAACTCCTTCAAACAAAACCACTAGTCTGTTTGGTGTTGAGTATGATGAGCTTTTTTTAAATAAAATTGATTTTTCTAAAAAAAAATCATTAAAACTTTTAAGTAAATCTTCCCTTAAATTTTGTTGAAGATTTGAAGGTATTTCTTCGCTAAATAATTCTAAAAAAAACTCTGACATTATTTTTGACTATCTAACCAAACGCCTGCTGCAGATTTTGTAATATCTCTTATTCTAGCAATATAACCTGCTCTTTGTGCAACACTGATTGCACCTCTTGCATCTAAAATATTAAACACATGACTGGCTTTTAAACATTGATCATATGCTGGTAAAGAAACTTTTTTTTCTACCAAATCTTTTGCCTCGGACTCATGCATTTCAAACATTTTCAAAAGTGTTTCTACATTCGCGTGTTCAAAATTGTATGCTGAAAATTCTTTTTCGGCTTGATGAAATACTTCGTGATATTTTACACCTTCATCATTCCACAATAAATCATAAACATTTTTCTCTTTTTGAGTGAACATACAAATTCTTTCTAATCCATAGGTGATTTCAACTGACACAGGTTTGCAATCAAAACCAGCCATTTGTTGAAAATAAGTAAATTGAGTAATTTCCATTCCATCACACCATACTTCCCATCCCAATCCTGCGGCACCTAATGTTGGACTTTCCCAATCATCTTCAACAAACCTTATATCATGATCATTATGATCTATTCCTATGGTAGATAAACTATTTAGATAAAGTTTTTTTATATTTTCAGGGGAAGGTTTAATTAAAACTTGAAATTGATAATAGTGTTGTAACCTATTTGGGTTATCTCCATATCTTCCATCTGTAGGTCTTCTCGATGGTTGTACGTAAGCTGCTTTCCATGGTTTATTTCCAAGTGATCTTAAGGTAGTAGCTGGATGAAAAGTTCCTGCACCAACCTCCATATCATAAGGCTGAAGAATAATGCATCCTTTTTTACTCCAAAATTTCTGAAGATTTAAAATTGTATCTTGGAATGTTTGAATTTTTTTTTTTTCTTTTTTTGTTTTAGAAACCATATCTTTGCCAAATTGATCTTTCATCTAAAATACTTGCTATTTGATCTACTTGATTGTTAGATGAAGAAAGTTTTTGACTTAACCATCCTTTTGATTTTTCAAATTTTTTAATTATTACATCTTCACCAAATTTATCCTTTAATATTTCATGTGCGTTACCTATTCCGTCAATTAATCCTAAATTTTTTGCTTTACTACCTGACCAAAACTCACCTGAAAAAAGTTCTACATCAGATTTGTTTAATTTTGATCCTCTGCTTTTTTCAACAACATCTATAAAGTCTTTATGAAGATCCAATTGAATATTTTTTAATCTTTCAATATCCTCGTTTTTTTCCTCTAAAAATGGATCAAGTGTGCTTTTGTTTTTGCCAGCAGTATGAACTCTTCTTTCAACCCCAATTTTTTTTATCAACTCAGTAAATCCAAAAGAAGAATATATCACTCCTATAGATCCGATTATTGAACTTGAATTTGCATAAATTTCGTCCCCAGCACAAGAAATCAAATAACCTCCAGAGGCTGCTACGTCTTCAGCGAATACAATAACTTTTTTTTTGTGTTTTTTTGCTTGTTCTCTAATAAAACTGTAAATTAAATGAGATTGGACTGGTGATCCTCCTGGAGAATTGATTGATATAGCAACACATGCAGCTTTTTTCAGAGAAAAAGCCTTTTTAATTAGTTCTTCTTGACCTGCAAAATCAATACCTTGTTTAAATTTTCCTGCATTA
>CACJIB010000042.1 GCA_902593405.1 uncultured Pelagibacteraceae bacterium
ATTAGCTAATAACATTACTAATGTTCGGATATAGATATTGATATTAATTATTATTTTTATTCACAATTTTTTATAACTAAGTGTCTGGTGGAGGATAGCGGGATCGAACCGCTGACCTCCTGAATGCAAATCAGGCGCTCTCCCAGCTGAGCTAATCCCCCATGATCTTAAATTGGTGGGCCGAGAAAGACTCGAACTTTCGACCCCACCCTTATCAAGGGTGTGCTCTAACCAACTGAGCTACCGGCCCCCATGCAAGAGAAACACTACTTTAAGAAGAGAAATGAGGACGGTCAACATTACCTGTATATTATTTAGAATAAAATTTTATTTTTATTCATCCTTAGAAAGGAGGTAATCCAGCCGCAGGTTCCCCTACGGCTACCTTGTTACGACTTCACCCCAGTCGCTGACTATACCGTGGTCAAGGGTTTGAAACCTTGCCTTAAGGTAGAACCAACTCCCATGGTGTGACGGGCGGTGTGTACAAGACCCGGGAACGCATTCACCGTGGCACGCTGATCCACGATTACTAGTAATTCCAGCTTCATGCACTCGAGTTGCAGAGTGCAATCCGAACTGAGGTATCTTTTAAGGATTTGCTTAACTTCGCAGTTTTGCTTCCTGTTGTAGATACCATTGTAGCACGTGTGTAGCCCAACACGTAAGGGCCATGAGGACTTGACGTCATCCCCACCTTCCTCCAGCTTATCACTGGCAGTTCTTTCAGAGTGCCCAACTAAATGATGGCAACTAAAAGTGAGGGTTGCGCTCGTTGCGGGACTTAACCCAACATCTCACGACACGAGCTGACGACAGCCATGCAGCACCTGTGTTTCGTCCGGCCGAACCGAAAACTTTAATCTCTTAAAGTCGCGACGAACATGTCAAGTGTTGGTAAGGTTCTGCGCGTATCTTCGAATTAAACCACATGCTCCACTACTTGTGCGGGTCCCCGTCAATTCATTTGAGTTTTAACCTTGCGGTCGTACTCCCCAGGCGGTGTGTTTATCGCTTTCGCTGCGACACTGAAAATAAATTTCCAACGTCTAACACACATCGTTTACGGCATGGACTACGAGGGTATCTAATCCTCTTCGCTACCCATGCTTTCGTTCCTCAGTGTCAGTAATGATCCAGAAAGCTGCCTTCGCAATTGGTATTCTTTCTAATATCTACGAATTTCACCTCTACACTAGAAATTCTGCTTTCCTCTATCATACTCTAGCTGAAAAGTTTTGATGGCAGTTCCAGAGTTAAGCTCTGGGATTTCACCACCAACTTTTTCAACCACCTACGAACTCTTTAAGCCCAGTAATTCCGAACTACGCTAGGTCCCTTCGTATTACCGCGGCTGCTGGCACGAAGTTAGCCGGACCTTCTTATTCGGGTACAGTCATTTTCTTCCCCGACGAAAGAGCTTTACAACCCAAAGGCCTTCTTCACTCACGCGGCATCGCTGCATCAGAGTTTCCTCCATTGTGCAAGATTCCCCACTGCTGCCTCCCGTAGGAGTTTGGGCCGTGTCTCAGTCCCAATGTGGCTGATCATCCTCTCAAATCAGCTATTGATCACAGTCTTGGTAGGCCATTACCCCACCAACAAACTAATCAAGTGCAGGCTCATCCAATGGTGCATAAAGCTTTCTCTGTAAAGACTTATCCGGTATTAGCACAAGTTTCCTCGTGTTATTCCAGGCCAAAGGGCAGATACCTACATGTTACTCACCCGTCTGCCACTAAGTATTGCTACTTCGTTCGACTTGCATGTGTTAGGCGTGCCGCCAGCGTACGTTCTGAGCCATGATCAAACTCTCAAGTTTAAAAACGGCGCACACTAGCTTCCATATAAATTCTAAGAATAAAATTTATATGATGTTGAAGTGTGTACGACAAATTTTGGTAACCTTAACCGTCCACACTTCTCTTCTTAAATTTTTACATTTTAAATAGCTAATTGAGCAAAAAAGGCTCAATAATCCTCACTAATTTATTGTTTAAACAA